>DAOUAN010000078.1:0-3112 GCA_034433385.1 Anaerolineales bacterium
TGCCTACCAGAACCTGGGCGACTTCTGGCTCGAAATCCCCAAATTGAACCTGACCATGCCCATTGTGGGCATCCCCGCTCAGGGCCAAACCTGGGACCTGACCTGGCTGTGGAATCAGGCGGGCTGGCTGGAAGGAACCGCCTACCCCACCCATGCCGGCAACTCGGCGCTCACGGGCCACGTCTATTTGCCCAATGGCCAGCCTGGTCCCTTCCTCAACCTGGGCAACCTGCGCTGGGGTGACCAGATCATCGTCCACCTGGGAGGGCAAAAATACATCTACGAAGTGCGCCAGGTACAACAGGTCTCGCCCTATTCACTCTCACCGCTGCGCCACGAAGAACTGTCCTGGCTGACCCTGATCACCTGCCGCGAGTACGACGCCCGCACCAACACGTATCGCTCTCGTACGGTGGTCCGCGCCGTGCTGGTCAAGATTGCGGATTAAACAAAGACTTCCGAAGTCTCTGAGACTTCGGAAGTCTATAAATGCAGGGCAACTGCTCAGCAGTTGCCCTGTTTTTTTTACAGCCCGGCCTCTTTTTCTGCCAGCGTGATCGCTTCTTCGAAAATCTTCAACCCCTCATCAATCTCACCTTTGGTAATGCACAGCGGCGGAGCAATGCGAATCACGCTCTTCCCGCAGCTGAGCATCAACAAGCCGCGCTCAAAGGCCAGGTCCACAATCCGCTCGGTCATGTCTTTGGCTGGCTCCTTGGTCTGCCGATCCAGCACAAACTCCACGCCAATCATCAGCCCCAAGCCGCGCACATCCCCAATGCTTGGGTGTCGGGCCTGAATCTCTTGCAACGCCTCCAGCGTATATTGCCCCACCTCCGCCGCGTTTTGCATATATTCTGTCTCAATCAACTCAATCGTCGCCAGCGCTGCCGCACATGCCAGCGGATTCCCGCCATACGTGTTGCCGTGCGAGCCTCGCTCCCAGTCCATCACCGATTGACGCGCCACACACGCCCCCAACGGCACGCCCGAAGCAATCCCCTTCGCCACCGTGATCATATCCGGCTCGGTCTCAAAATGTTCAATGGCCCACCACTTGCCGGTGCGCCCCATTCCCGATTGCACTTCATCGGCGATCAGCAAAATATCATACTTATCGCACAACTTGCGCAACGCCGGGAAAAATCCTGCCGGCGGGATGATGTAGCCCCCCTCCCCTTGAATACTCTCCACCAGAATCGCCGCCACTTCCTCCGGCGGCAAAATATGATCCAGAATCTGCTCCTCAATATAACGGACAACCGTTTCGCCATAATCCTCGCCTGGCTTCCGCTCCAGCACCGGCCGGTACGGATCGGGAAATGGCGCATGCAACACCCCATTCATCAGCGGATAAAATCCCTTATGATACTTCGGCTTGCTGGCGGTAAACGTCACCGCCCCCATCGTTCGCCCGTGAAACGCGCCGGTGAAGCCGATGAAATTGCTCCGCCCGGTGTGATAGCGCGCCAGCTTAATGGCCGTCTCTACCGCCTCCGTTCCCGAATTGGTCATGAACGAAGTGGCCGACTCCTGAAAAGGCGCAATCTCATCCAGCTTTTCTGCCAGCTCAATCCACTTCTCGTGATAAAAATCCGAAGAAATGTGAATGAACTTCTCCGCCTGCTCTTGAATCGCCTTCACCACCTTGGGGTGCGAATGACCGGTCGAAGTCACCGCAATCCCGGCCATAAAATCGAGAAAGCGATTCCCATCCACATCCCACACCTCGCAACCCTTGCCGTGATCCATCACAAACGGATAACTGCGAGGGTAAGAAGGCGAAATGAACGCACTATCGCGCTTGATCAGCGCGCGGGCCTTGGGCCCAGGTAACTTCATCGGATCCATAACAAACTCCTTCGCAACGTGAAATGGATATCCCAGGATTTTTCTGCGAGAGAAACGAGACCACTACCGCGCTGACGGTGAATCCTGAACGTGCGCCTCGCCGCGTGACCTCGCGCCGGCTCCCGTTTAAACCGGCCTTTCCCTCGCCCCTGATTTCAGTCCAGCCAGCGCCAGCGCCCCCAGCAAACCGGCATCATCGCCCAGCGCTGCCTGCGTAATGACCAAATTTTCCAGATAGCGGGGGTGAAACACCCGTTGCCGCAAACTGGCCTCAAACGGCTCAAACAACAACGGCCCCACCTGCGAAACCCCTCCACCAAAAATCAAGATGGAGGGGTCAAAAATATGCAGAAAATTTGCCACCGCAATACCTAAATATCTCCCCGCCCGGGCAAAAGCTTGCCGTGCCAGCACATCTCCCTGAAGCGCCGCCTCCGCAATTTCTCGCGCCGAAAGCCCCGGGTCCGGTGCGAGGCGGGAGGACACCCCGCGGGCGAGTTGATCCTGCACATAGCGGGCAATCGCTGGCCCGGAGGCCAGCGCCTCGATATGTCCCCGATAGCCGCACGAACATTTCGGCCCATTGGGCAGGATGGTCACATGCCCTAATTCTGCCGCCAGGCCGTGATAGCCCTGTAACAATTCATCATTTACGATCACTCCGCCACCGATGCCCGTGCTGATGGTCAGGTATAGCACGTTGTGATGCCCTTTGCCAGCGCCGTAGCGCCACTCGCCCAGGCCGGCCAGGTTGGCATCGTTGTCAATGAAGACGGGTACTTGAAAATGCTCTGCCAGTTTGGGGCCAAGCGGAAAATTGACCCACGCCGGGATGTTGGGCGTAGCCAGGATGGTGCCGGTGTGCGGATCGAGCGGGCCAGGCGAGGCAACTCCAATGGCAGCAACTTGCCCCTCCGCCGGCCAGATCGTTTCGATGGCTTTGACCAGCCGCTCAAAAACCCCCGGCTCCAGCGCGTGGGAACGGGTGCGATGGTGGCGAATGGGTTTGGTGTTTTGCGGATCGTAGAGGGCGGTGCGGATGTGCGTCCCACCAATATCAACAGCGATGATCAAATTCATAAAAGCAATTATAATCCAGCCCCTTTTGTTTAAGGGTTGCCTGGGGTCGCTTGGGTGCGCGAAAAAGTTGTTAGTCAGGTGTGAGCGGTGGATGGATGCTCATTTCGCCAGTGCCTTGAGAGATGACGCTGTGGGCGAAAAACGCCGTTTTGTGTCATTGCGAGCCGCCAAAGGCGGCGAC
>DAOUAN010000079.1:0-24334 GCA_034433385.1 Anaerolineales bacterium
ATCGCGGCCTTTCCCCCCATGAACGCAGACTTTCCCTTTATCCGGCTACCCTGGCAGGCATCCTCATCCTGCTGGTGCTGATGTTCAACGGCCCGATTCTTTGGCCACAAGACCCGGTTAAATCGGCCGCCATCACCCTCTTTGGCGCCTTCGGCGCGGTTTATATTATCCTCTTCAACCTCATCCTGGTTCCTTCACGTAAATACAAGCCTGTCCATGCCTGGGTCCATGCTGTCCTCACCAGCATCGGCCTGATGGCAATCTTCCTCGTCTCCCCCGAAAAACTGGAAATTTACCTGAGCATCCTGATGGTCCTGAGCACCATCTCCCTGGCAATCATTGCGGAAAGGTCTCAGGCCTATCTGGTGCTGATCAGCACCACCGCTATTGCAATTTTCGTCCACCGCGACCATCTCATCCCCCTTTCCACCTGGATCATCCACCCCGGCATGGCGATCATCGCCCTCATCATGATCGAATCTATCCAACGCCTGCGCCACCTATCCCAGCAGCAAGTTCAAAGATTAGAGATCATCAATGAATTCAGCCGCCAGGTGACCTCTTCTATTGACACCCAACAGGTCATTGCCCTGGTTAATGAAGCCATTCGCGCCGCCCTGCAGGCCGATACCTACTACCTCGGTCTCAGCGAAGGCAATCAAATCAATCTGAAATTACTTTACGACGACGGCGAATATTTCACCGACCAGCGCGTTGCTATGGAAGGCACCCTCAGCGGTTGGGTCATCAAGAACCAGCAAGAGCTTTTCCTTCCCGACTTGCGGCGTGAACTCAACATCCCTGGGATCCAGCTCGTCATCGTGGGAAAAGACCGCGCCAGCTTATCCTGGATGGGCGTCCCCATGAACGGCGCCCACGTGCATGGCCTGATCGCCGTCGGCTCCTATCAGCCCTATGCCTTCGACCGCAGCGACCTGGAACTGCTCGCCAACCTCACCCAACATGTCACCCTGGCACTCGACAACGCCTATCACCACGCCCTGGTAGAAGAACAAGCCCGCCTCGATAGCCTGACCAGCGTATACAACCACGGCTACTTTATCAAGCTCCTCGCCCAATTGGCCAGCGAAGCCCGACGTAGCGGCAGGCCACTCAGCCTGATCATGCTTGATGTTGACCACTTCAAACACTACAACGACAGCTACGGCCATCTGGCAGGCGATGAAGTCCTCATTCAGCTATGCGCCAACATCCGGCAACACATCAAAACCACCGATGCCGTCGGGCGCTGGGGCGGCGAGGAATTTGCCATCGCTTTGCCCAACGCAGACGGCAAGCAGGCTCACCAAATCGCCGAACGCATTCGCCAGTCGATGTCAGCGATCCGCATTCGCAACTCAGGCCCCGAACCTATCCCCGCGCCCACCATCAGCCAGGGAATCGCCGTCTTCCCCAACGAAGCCGATGAAATCATTCACCTCATCGACCTGGCCGACAACCGCCTCTACTATGCCAAATCTCGCGGCCGCGACCAGATCGAACCTCCCCCTCAACACTGGGAACGCGCCCCCCAAGCCGATGAAGCCTGATCCGCTCAGGACAACACCTCGGCAAACGCAGCAATCGCCCGCTCAATCCCCTCGTCATTCACCCAATAGTGCGTCACCGCCCGGAACTGACGCGGCCCCACCGCGCCGACCAGCACGCCATGTTCTCTGAGCCTGGCGGCCACTTCCTGGGCAGAAAACGGAACCTCCTCTGCCAGGTGGAAAAAGACCATATTGGTCGCCGGCCCATCCCCCGCGAATCTCAGCCAGCGGTTCGCTCTCAGACCTTCCGCCAGACGCCGCGCCCGGGCATGATCCTCGCCCAGGCGGTTCACCATTTTCTGCAGCGCCACCATGCCGGCAGCTGCCAGCACGCCAGCCTGACGCATACCACCCCCCAGCATCTTCCGCACTCGATGCGCCTTGCGGATAAACTCCCGCGAGCCACACAACACCGATCCAACCGGCGCACACAACCCTTTGCTCAGGCAAAATGTCACCGAATCCACCCCGGCGACCAATTCACGCGCCGAAACTCCCTGCGCCACCGCCGCGTTGAAAATCCTCGCCCCATCCACATGCACCTTCAAGCCATGCGCATGGGCAAATTCCACCACCTGGCGCACATAACCAGGCGTTTGATACGTCCCGCCACAGCGATTGTGGGTATTCTCCAGGCAAATCAAGCGCGAAATCGGGTCGTGCGGATCATCTGGGCGAATAGCCTGCTCAATATCCTCCAACGCCAGCGAACCATCGGGCTGATTGGGCAACTGCGCCGAATGCACACCCCCCAGCGCCGAGATCCCACCCGCCTCGAACAAAAACGTGTGCGACTGCTTGCCCAAAATCACCTCATCGCCGCGCTGACAATGCGCCAGCACCGCGGCCAGATTCCCCATCGTCCCCGAAGGAACAAACAACCCCGCCTCCATGCCCATCATTTCGGCAGCCATTTCCTGCAAACGATTCACCGTAGGGTCTTCCCCATAAACATCATCCCCCACCTCGGCCTTTGCCATTGCCTCGCGCATCTCCGCCGTAGGCCAGGTCACCGTATCCGAACGCAAATCTACAAACTCCATCGTTGCCTCCTGAGAGATCCTGTCAACAAAAGGTTATTCCATCTTTCTCAAGTTTTCCAGCACCGCCATCAACTCATCTGGCAAGGGCGCCTCAAAAAGACGCGCCTTTTTTTCCCCTGGCAATACAATCTTCAGACGCCAGGCGTGCAGAAAATGGCGTCCAATCTCCACCGTGGGCTTTTTGCGCCCATAAACGGTATCTCCCACAATCGGGCAACCCAAAAAGGCGCAATGCAGGCGAATCTGATGCGTGCGTCCCGTCAGGGGGTGAAACTCAAGCAAAGCATGGTGACGAAACGTCTCGATGGTTTTATATTCACTGATGGCCTCGCGCCCCTTCTCCGGCGGCGTGATCGCCATCTTCTTGCGCTGAACCGGGTCGCGGCCAATGGGCGCTTCCACTCGCCCTGTCGGCGTAGGGGGATGACCATCCACTAACGCCAGGTAAGTTTTCTCCACCTTGCGCAGGCGAAACTGATCTTGCAGCCAGCGATGGGCGCGTTCATTCTTCGCCAACAGAATCAGGCCGGAGGTCTCCTTATCGAGCCGGTGCACGACCCCAGGTCGCTCCTCGCCGCCGATTCCTTCCAGATCGGGGGCATAGCCCAACACCGCATTGACCAACGTCCCCGAAGCATGCCCCGCCGCGGGATGAACTACCATTCCAGCCGGTTTATTCACCACCAACAAATCCTCATTCTCAAAGACAATATCCAGCGGAATCTGCTCTGCTTGCAAGCCCGCAGGTACTGGCGGCGGAATGCGCACCTCGATCTCATCGCCTTGCTCCACCATTTCGCCGGCTTTCTTCGGCAAGCGTCCATTGAGGCGCACAAAACCATCGGCGATTAACCCCTGAATGCGCGCTCGCGAAAATTCGGGGAGCAGCCCGGTCAGGTAACGGTCCAGTCGCTCAGGCTGCTGGCGCTCAAAGCGAAAGACCTCCACGCGCTCGTCGCTCACGTCTTCCCTCCACCTCAGGGATTCTGGCTCGGCTCGCCGCTGCTAGCTTTCTTCTGCTCACGCTCGCGCAACCAGACTCCCAACAACAACACCAGCACCCCAATCGTGATGCTTGAATCGGCCACATTGAAGACCGGAAACGTGCCCACCGAGATGAAATCGGTCACCTGGCCCACCGTTAACCGATCCAACAAATTGCCGACCGCTCCGCCCAATTGCAACCCCAACGCCAGGCGCAATGACCAATCGCTTTTCTCCACCTGAGGGTAAAAATAGAGAATGGCACCCACTACCAAAAACGCCAGCAGGGTGAAAAGCAAATTGCCATTCTGGAACATGCCGAATGCCGCCCCCCGGTTATACCAGTGGACAATACGCGCATAGGGGCTGAGCCATTCCAGCCCCGCCGGCAACCAGATGCCCCCCAGCGGAATATACGTGCGCACCAACCACTTCGTCCATTGATCGAGCGCCACGATACTGCCTGCCAGCAAAATCAAAATTACATATTCGCGAATACGCTTCAAGTCATCACCTCAAGATTCCAGCGAACAGCCAGGCTTTCTGCCTGGCCGTCTGTTTCAATCAATTGTATCCTACTTGCCTCTTTCCGCCGAAGAGAGAAATACCCGTGGCACCCGCGCACTGATATTCGTCATCACCTCGTATTCATTGGTACCCGCCCACTCGGCCAGTTCTTCTGCGGTAATACACTCCTCGCCCATTTCGCCCAACAAGACCACTTCCTCGCCCACTTCGGCGCCCTCATCCCCCATATTGACCATAAACTGATCCATGCAAATCCGCCCCACCTGCGGGTAACGTTTTCCTCCAATGAGCACCTGCGCCCGATTGGTCATGCGACGGAAATAACCATCCGCGTAGCCACAGGGAATCGTCACAATGCGCGTGGGCCGCTCCGATTGCCACAACGAACCGTAACTGACCGGCCGCTGGGGCAACGTTATCTTGGAAAAAACAATCCGCGAACGCCAGGTAGCCGCCGGGCGAACCTTGACCCCCCTCGGCACCTCCTGCCCCGGATAAATCCCATAGAACAAAATTCCAGCGCGCACCATATCAAAATGGCTTTCTCGCAATTGCAAAATCGCTCCAGAATTGGCCATGTGCCGGATCGGCATTGGCAAACCGCGCCGCTCAAAAAATTGCAACACCTCCTGAAAGCGCTCCAGCTGCAAACGAGCGTGAGAAAGATCCCTGGCCTCCGAATTGGCAAAATGCGAAAAAATCCCCTCAATTTCCACGTGCCGACATTCCAGCGCCTGCTCCAGAAACGGCCCGGCCTCATACTCATGCACGCCAATGCGCTCCATACCGGTATCAATCTTCAAATGCACCTTCAGCCGCCTGCGGGTGGATTCGGCCAGTTGCTCGGCAGCCCGCAACAGGTCCGGCGATGAAGCGGTAAGGGTGAGATCAAACTCCAAAAAAGCCGGAATCTGTTGCGGTAGCGTTCCCCCCAACACCAGGATCGGTCGCGTAATCCCCAGCTGACGCAGATGAATGCCCTCTTCCACCGTCGCCACCCCCAGGTAATCGGCGAACGGCGCAATGAACGGCGCCACCCCATCCACGCCGTGACCATAAGCATTGGCCTTGAGCACCACCATCACCCGCGCCGGCGCCACCCAGGCACGGATATTTTCCAGGTTTTCTTTCAGGCGGGTGAGATTGATTTCAAGATAAGTAGGACGAGCCGTAGGCGCTAACATGCGACGAATTTTACCCCAATCTCCAGTATAATCCCGCCCATGTGGAAACGCCCGCTTCTTTTCTGGACCCTGAGCCTGATTCTGCTCAACGCGGCGGCCTGCGCCCCCCGGCCGGATCCCGCCAATCAGGTGCGGCTGGCAGTGGCTGCCACCCTGGCCGCGCAACCCACGGCCACTCTTGTTCCCTTGCCCACTGCCCTTCCCACAGCCACCCCTTTCAGCCTGAGCGGACTGTTTTGTGAGTATCGCTTTTGCATTGGCCACCCCGCCGACGTTGCCTTTTTCGACGTCAGCGCCCAACAAAATGCCGCCGCCCCCAGCAGCTACAGCCAGGGAATGGTGGCCGCCTTCAACGGCAACCTCTTTTTGCAACTGATGTGGCAACTTGCCCCCGGCACTTCCGACCCGCAATTCTTGCTCGATCTGATCCTAGACGACCGCGTGGATACACGCAGCGGGAATCTAGACATCCGCCTGATCGGAAACATGAACGTACTCTATACGGCCATTGAAACCAGCGCCACCCCGCTGCTCCCTCACGGCGGTGCGGCCGCCTGGACGTGCGGCGATCGCGTCTTTGCCTGGAAGGCCTACACCCCCGACCCGCAATCCCCCAGCGCCTTATTTGAAAGCGCCATCCATCGCTTCATTTGCGAAGATTAAAGCCCGGCCGCCTTGCCTGCATCCCACAACGCGTCCATCTCTGCCAGGCTCATCTCCGAAAGCGATTTCCCCTGTGCTTTGGCCTGCTGTTCCACGTAGGCCAGGCGGCGCTTGAACTTGGCATTGGTCTGTCGCAATGCCGCCTCAGCGTCTATTTTCTTCCAGCGCGCCAGATTAACCAGCACAAAAAACAAATCGCCAATTTCTTCGGCCAGATGCTCGCCATCCCTGGCTTCTTTGATTTCCTGAATTTCCTCGGCAATTTTATCCAGCACACCCTCAATCTCTGGCCAGTCAAACCCAACGCGGGCGGCGCGATCCTGATATTCCTGCGCCTGAGCCAGAGCCGGCAGGGAAAGCGGCACACCGTCCAGCAAACCTTTCTGAGACTGACCATTGTTTCGCCGCTCAGCCTCTTTCAACTTTTCCCAGTTTTGCAAGACGCCCTGCACCCCTTCCACCTGTACATCCCCAAAAACGTGCGGATGCCGCCGAATGATCTTGGCATAAATCCCCTGGATCACATCTTTGATGTTGAAATGACCTTCTTCGCTGGCAATTTGCGCCTGCAGGACGATTTGCAGCAGAAGGTCACCAAATTCCTCGCGCATGTCGGTAAAATCGTTGTTGTCAATGGCCGTAATGGCCTCATAGGCTTCTTCCAACAGGTGAGCACGCAGCGAGGCATGCGTCTGCTCGCGATCCCAGGGGCAGCCGTTGGGGGCGCGCAAATGAGCGACGATCTCCGCAAACGCTTCGAACGATGTCCCCTCACCTAGCGGGGGAACGTAGAGGGCGGTATGTGCCTGCCAGGCAGAAAATTGTTCTAAAGCATCCAGAGGCCCTTCCCAGACAATCTTTTCTGCCAGCGGGTCAACCAGGCGAAGCAAATGGTCACCCGGGTAAATGGCGCGCAAAATGTTCTTCAGCGGAGCAGCCAGTTGGGGCGAATCTACGTTGAGCAGGAGCGCGGGACAATCGGGTGGAAAGGGAGGAACGTGCGCGGAGCGGAGATCCGCTGCTTCGATCAGGATCAGGCGCGGGGTCATCTCGATGCGCAGCGTGGAGAAAATGCGGGGGAGCAGAGAAAAATCCATCGTCATCGCCTTAAAAAGTAAAACGTAATGCGTAGTTCAAGGGATTCTACGCATTACGTAAAGGGATTGTGCCAGGTCGCTTTAGCGCTTGGTGTAGGTAGGGGCTTTGCGAGCGCGCTTGAGGCCGGGTTTCTTGCGTTCCTTGACGCGTGCGTCGCGGGTAAGCAAGCCAAACTTGCGCAGCGCCGCGGTCCATTCCGGGTTGATGCGCACCAGGGCACGCGCCAGTCCCAGACGCACTGCCTCGGTCTGCCCACTCACGCCACCGCCCGAGACAACCACCGTCACGTCGTATTTGGAGCGGTCTTGGCCAACGGCAACGAACGGCATCAGGATGTCTTGCAAATCGCCCAGACGGGTGAAATAGGCTTCCGCTTCCTTGTCGTTGACGATGAAGCGACCGGAGCCGCTCATCACGCGCACCCGGGCCGTGCTTTCCTTACGGCGGCCAACGCCCTCATAATATTGAACAGACATAATCGCTTTCCGTTCCTTTCTACTTCAAAACCTCGGGGTTTTGGGCCCCATGGGGATGGTTGGGGCCGGCGTAAATCTTCAAACGCTTAAGCAGAGCGCGCCCCATTCGATTGTGGGGGAGCATGCCCCATACCGCCGTGCGCAGCACACGATCGGGGTGTTGCTGCAGTTGATCACGCAGCGAAACAGCCTTGAGTCCGCCGGGGTAATTGGAATGGTGGTAGTACGTTTTGGTTTCCAGTTTGGTGCTGGTCTTCGTACCAGTGACGGTAACGCGCTCAGCGTTCACCACTACCACATAGTCGCCCATCTCCACGCCGGGCGTGAAGGTTGGCTTATGCTTGCCCAGCAAGATCGCGGCAATGCGCGCTGCCAGACGGCCCAAATTCTGGCCGTTGGCGTCCAGCAAATACCAATTGCGCTGGATTTCATTTTCTTTCGGATAGTACGTCTTTTGCACTTTCGTCTCTCCGTTTATCTCGATATGATCACCAGATGTCTTGATAGGTCACTTCGACCAGGGTCAGGCCATGTGCCGGGGCCAGGCCGGC
The DNA here is from genome assembly GCA_034433385.1 of Anaerolineales bacterium. GTDB lineage: Bacteria > Chloroflexota > Anaerolineae > Anaerolineales > Villigracilaceae > DAOUAN01. The sequence continues at coordinate 8,078 of DAOUAN010000079.1, forward strand.
CGGCAAAGCGCTTCGCACCAGACTTTGGGCTGGCTCGGCGAGTGCCCGAGCGACTGCCTCGGCTGATGTTTTTCCTTGCGCCACGGCAACCTGGAGGAACACCAGCCTGCGTACCATGCGGTACAAAAAGGCTTCGGCTTGAATTTCAAACTGCCATTCATCGTCCACCCGGCGCCATTCTGCTTTTGTCACGGTGCGCACGGTGCTGCTTGCGGGGTGGGGCGGGGAACCGAAAGCAGCAAAATCGTGCGTACCGGTGAAAAGAGCGGCTACCTGGATGAGCGTCTCGCCTTCCACGGCTGGCCAGACTCGCCATGCGTAACGTTCACGCAGCGGTTGGCGCAGCGGGTGGCAAAACAGGCGGTAGCGATAACGGCGCGAGGTGGCGTCGAAGCGCGGATGAAAATGCGCCGGGACCACTTTTACCTGCTGCACAGCCAGATCGGGCGGTAGCAAGGCATTTAAGGCGCGGGCGAGATCGTCTGTGCCGTGTTGCCATTCGAGGTCGAAAGCCGCTACCTGTCCACTGGCGTGAACGCCGGCATCTGTCCGACCAGCCATCAGCACGGAGTGAGCCTCCCATCCCAGGCGGCGCAGGGCTTTTTCCAGTTCGCCCTGCACCGTCCGTGGAATATCGCTGTTCCTGCCGGTCTTCTTCAATGCCTGTCGCTGGCTACCAGCAAAGCCAGTGCCATCATAAGCCAAGATCACCTGGTAACGTGCCATGTTCCACTCAACCGCGCCGATCTTTGGGCCGATTGCGGGTGGAATAACTTGCTCTTACTCTTCCACAAGTTCCAACAAAACCATCTCAGCCGCATCGCCGAGGCGAGGGCCAAGTTTGAGCACACGGGTGTAACCGCCATTGCGGCTGGCAAAGCGCGGCGCAATTTCATCGAACAGGCGGTTCACCACCTGATTATCACCCAGTTTAGCAGCCACGAGGCGGCGAGCGTGAACCTTTTGTTCAGGGCTGGCCTCTGCGCTGTTGCGAGCAATGGTGATCAGGCGTTCTGCGTCGGCCCGAATGGCAGCCGCTTTGGCGCGGGTCGTCCGAATGCGCTCATGAATAAAGAGTTGCTTGATCAGGTTTCGCCGCAGGGCAATACGGGCGCCTTTCGTGCGGCCAAGTTTGTAACCAGAGACTAAATGTCGCATCTTTTCTTACTCCGATGAGGTCAAATCGTCTTTCAAAAAGCCCTTCTCGCGCATCTTCTGGCGCAGTTCTTCCAGGCTCTTTTCGCCAAAATTGCGGATGGACATGACAGCCGATTCGCCCTTCTCCAGCAATTCCAGCACATCACCAACAGTTGTAATTCCCGTGCGTTTGAGCGAATTGAAGACGCGCACAGAGAGGTCGAGGGCCTCCACGGGGGTTTCGGCCAATTCGCTGCTCAGGCGGGTGCCAGTTACTTCACGTTCAACCGTTACCGCTAAAGCCTCTTCGCTCACACCCGCGATGTAGCGTAGGTGATCGATCAAAATCTTGGCAGAGGTGCTCAAAGCGCGTTCTGGTGAGATGGTACCATCTGTCCAGATTTCGAGGATCAACTTGTCGTAATTCGTGCTCTGCCCAACACGAGCGGAGGTCACTTCCCAATTCACGCGTTTGACAGGGCTGAAAATTGCGTCGACGGGCAACTCGCCAATCGGCAAATGTCCGCTGCGTTCATTGGCTGGGGAATAACCACGCCCGCGCTCTACAGTAAATTCAATATCGAGTTTGGTCTTGCTATCATCTACGGTAAAGAGATAAAGCTCAGGATTGACGATCTCCACCTCGGGTGGAGCGATAATATCGGCAGCAGTCACCGTACCTTCACCGCGCACCTCCAGGTGCATGCGAGTGCTATCTACGCCATCCAGTTTGATGCGCAGTTGTTTGATCTGCAGCATGACCTGAATGACGTCTTCGCGCACGCCCGGGATGTCGCTAAATTCATGCAAGACATCGGCAATGCGAATGGAGGTCACCGCTGCCCCCTCCAGAGAGGAGAGCAAGACGCGGCGCAGGGCGTTGCCCAGCGTCACGCCATAGCCTCGCTCCAGAGGGCTGATCGTGAATTTACCATAGTTTCGAGCCTCGGCTTCCCGCTCGATTTTTGGCATAACCATGTTCGTGATACCTGTCACGGTTCACCTCTCCCTATTAGACATAACACGCACAGAGCGGAATTTTTGGGCTTCCGCTCTGAGCGTAATGGGAAACTAGCGTCGCGAATAGTATTCAACGATCAGCTGTTCGTTCAGGCTGCCATCAATTTCAGCACGCTCGGGCATGCGGACAACCGTGCCAGTCATTGCCTTCAGGTCGCGGGAAAGCCATGCAGGCGCGTTACGGTTTTCAGCAAACGCAGGCAGTTCTTTGAAGTACTTCAACTTGCTGGAACCCTCCCGAACGGCGATCACATCGCCTTCCTTGAGGAGCATGGAGGGCACATCTGTGCGCCGACCATTCACCAGGAAGTGACCGTGAGTGACGAGCAAGCGCGCCTGAGCGCGGCTGGAAGCGAACCCAAGACGATAAATAACGTTATCGAGGCGGGATTCCAGGATTTGCAGCAGGTTCAGACCTGTCAGGCCACGGCGGCCCAAAGCAGTTTCATAATAGCGGCGGAACTGGCGTTCCAACACGCCATAGATGCGGCGAGCCTTCTGCTTGGCGCGCAGCTGGCGGGCGAAGTCGGATTCACGGCCGGTGCGGCTGGTGCTACGCCCAGAGGTACGACCATGCTGACCCGGGGCAAAATTGCGTCGCTCGAACGCACACTTTGAAGTAAAGCAGCGTTCGCCTTTCAAATAAAGTTTTTCGCCTTCACGCCGGCATAATTTGCAAACCGGTCCAAGTGTTTTTGCCATATCGTACTACCTCTTATCTGAATTACACGCGGCGTTTCTTCGGAGGCCGGCAACCGTTGTGCGGGATCGGCGTAACATCCGAAATCGAGCGCACCTTCAGGCCCATTGCCTGGACAGCGCGGATCGCGTTCTCGCGACCGGGGCCAGGGCCTTTGACAAACAGATCCACTTCCTGAATGCCCAGGGCTTGAGCGGCCTTAATCGCCTGTTCGGCAGCCAGTCGGGCGGCAAAAGGTGTGCTTTTGCGCGAGCCTTTAAAGCCAGCCGAGCCAGCGCTTCCCCAGGCAACTGTATTGCCTTCAGGATCTGTCACGGTAACAATCGTGTTATTGAACGAAGCAAAGATGTGCACCTGCCCGGAAGACAGGGTGCGTTTTCCTTTTTTGGCGCCAGTCGAGCGCCGAGCGGAACGTACACTCTGAGCCATATCTGATTACCTCCAGGACAGGGTTACTTCTTGGTACCGCGGCGGCGTCCGCGCCCGGCCACGGTCTTCTTCGGGCCTTTGCGGGTACGGGCATTGGTGCGGGTGCGCTGTCCGCGCACGGGCAGATTGCGGCGATGGCGCAGGCCACGGTAGCAGCCAATTTCAATCAGCCGCTTGATGTTCATCTGAACTTCCCGGCGCAGGTCACCTTCTACCTTGAAGTTCTTCGAGATGTATTCGCGAATCGCGGAGACTTCCGCTTCGCTCAAGTCTTTGACACGCGTGTCGGGATTGACTTTGGTGTTTGCCAAAATTTCTCGCGCGCGCGTTGGGCCAATGCCATAGATATAGGTCAGGCCCACTTCTACCCGCTTGTTGCGGGGCAGGTCAACGCCTTCAATTCTCGCCATAGGTGCTCTACCCCTGTCGCTGCTTGTGTTTAGGATTTTCGCAAATTACATAGACGCGGCCCTTGCGCCGAATGATGCGGCACTTGGCACAACGCTTGCGAATGGATGGTGATACTTTCATAATTTCAGTCTCCTTGCTATAGGCTGGAAACTTACAGCCAAAGTTCCGATTATATATTTCTTTACCGTTTCCGTCCAGTATTTGGGCTGGCCAATTTCTCACAGGACAGTCAGGATGAGAGGTTCTCCTTCGGTGACAGCCACACTATGCTCAAAGTGGGCCGTCAATGAGCGATCGGCCGAGATCACCGTCCACTGGTCGGGAAGGACACGCGTTTCTGGCGTACCCACCAGGACCATGGGTTCCAGGGCAATGGTCATCCCCGGGCGTAACAACATGCCTGTGCCCGGGGTGCCATAATTGGGCACTTGTGGGCCTTCGTGCATTTGTCGCCCAACGCCGTGGCCGGTATATTCGCGTGTCACATAATAGCCACGGCTTTCAACGTATTGTTGGATCGCCGCGGAGACGTCACCCGTGCGCTTGCCTGCCCGCATTTGTGCAATGCCAGCATAGAGTGCGCCTTCCGTAACTTCCAGGAGGGCCTGGGCTTCAGGAGAGATTTCACCCACCCCGGCCGTGTAAGCTGAATCAGCTACAAAGCCATCGAATACCGTACCGCAATCTACCGAGACGATGTCACCAGCCTTCAACTTCCGTTTCTTGCTGGGGATCCCATGCACCAATTCTTCGTTGATGCTCACAGTGATTGAGGCCGGAAAGGGAGGATACCCATACCCTTTGAACGGCGATTTACATCCGTGTTTCCGCAGCACTTCCTCAGCAGCCGCGTTGAGGTCGGCTGTGGTCACACCGGGTTGTAAAAGTGCTTTTGTGGCCGCCAGAGCCATTGCGTTGATTCGTCCAGCCTCGCGCATGATTTGCAGTTCGGCGGGACTCTTGAGATGAATTTGGCGTGCCCAATTCATGTTGTAAACTACTTCCTTAGTGCAGCCATTAAATCTGCAGTCACTTGCTCAACATGTTGTGCGCCATTGATTTGCACCAGGCGCCCATGTTGACGATAATATTCTACCAGCGGGGCCGTTTGCTCTAGATAAACTTGAATTCGGCGAGTGACGGTTTCGACTTTATCGTCATCCCGCTGGTAGAGTTCTGAACCATCTACATCGCAGACGCCTGCCTGTTTGGGCGGGTTGAATTTTTCGTGGTAGATATGCCCATTGGCCCGGCAGGTCCAACGTCCGCTGGCCCGCTCGATCAAAACCGCTGGCTCAGCGTAAATGTAGGGGACGCAATCCACATGGCCGTCAAATTCGACCAGCATCTTCTCAAGCGCCTCGGCCTGTTTCGGGGTGCGAGGAAATCCGTCGAGAATAGCACCAGCCTGACAGTCCGGGCGAGAGAGGCGCTCGCGAATCATGGCGATGGTGACGTCATCGGGCACCAGTTCGCCTTTATCCATGTAGGATTTGGCCAGCTTGCCCAGCTCAGTTTGGTTCTTAAGGTTCTCGCGGAATAAATCGCCTGAGGAGACATGCACTAATCCCGTTTTCTCGGCCAGTATCTTTGCCTGGGTTCCTTTCCCAACGCCGGGAGGTCCGAGAAGAACGATGTATGTCGCCATAAAGTCTCCTTAGCGGACGAGTAGCGATTCTTGATAGCCGTGCAATTTCAATTCTGCGTCGATGTTCATGAAGGTATCGCGGACCACACCGACGACAATCAACAAACCTGATGACGAGACCAGGAACAGGCCAGCGGAAGAGCTGGCGGTAGCAATGTGCAGCCACTGCAAGAACAGGCCAAGCAGGAAGGGCATAATTGCCACCGCGCCCAGGAAGAGGGCCCCAGGGAGGGTAATTCGACGCTGGACCCGGCTGAGGTACTTCTGGGTCGGTGCGCCAGTGTGAACGCCGGGGATGGTTGCACCAACCCGCTTCAGGTTCTCACCGTAATTTTGCTGGTCAAACAACACCGATGTGTAGAAGAAGGTGAAGATCACCACCATCAGGAAATAAAGCAGCCAGTAGCCCCAGTTGTTCGTCCCGGCACCGCTAAAGAAGTTTTGTACACCGGTGAAAAATTGGGCCACAGCAGGGTTGCTTGAGCGCGTGAAGTAACTGGCAATGATGGTTGGGAATTGTAAAATGGCACTGGCGAAGATCAACGGGATCATGCCAGCCAGGTTGACCATCAAAGGCAGGGTGCCCTTCACGGGCATGGACATGCGGTTGCCAATGCGGCGGCCCGGATACATCACCGGCACGTTACGCCGACCTTGCTGAACGACCACGATGGCAAAGACCGTCAGCGTGATCACAATCAAGGTAAAGCCCAGCATGAACCAACGAGTTTGCACATCCGAAAGCAGCCGGATCAGGTTGTTGGGCATGCGAGCCACGATGCCAGCAAAAATGACCAGCGAGAGGCCCTGGCCGCGAATGCCGTATTCCGAAATCAACTCACCCAACCAGATGGCAAACATCGTCCCTGCCGTCATAGCCAGCAAAACAGTCACCGAGTGAAGAGCCAGATCACCGCTAAAGCCGAATTTGAGAATCGGTTGGCCAACTGCCTGGATGGACAGGGAATTGAAGATATTAATTTGCCCAATCGCAGAGAGGGCTGCCATGGGAACGGCCAGATAATAGGTCCACTTCTCCATCCATTGCCGGCCTTCCCGCGGGTCTTCTTCCATGCGGCGTTGCAGGGCCGGGATGATCGGCACCAGCAATTGCAGAATGATCTGGGCGGTGATGTAAGGATAGACGCCCATGGAGAGCAGGGAGAAATTGGATACGGTACCGCCAGAGAGCAGGTCGAGGAAATCCAAGAAATTCCCCGACCCACTCGAACCCTGACGGAACGCTGCCAGCACGTTATGATCTACGCCTGGAACGATGACGTTCGCCGCGATGCGATAGATCGCCAGAATCAACAGGGTGATCAGCAACTTGCGGCGGATGTCTTGCGACTTCCAGAGATAACGCCAACCTGAAAAGGTGGTCTTCATGGAAAACTCTTCTCCAGAATTTTATGCGATGAGTTCCACGCTACCGCCCGCTTTTTCGATTTTGGCTCGGGCGCCGGCGCTGATGCGATGGACGCGCACTTTGAGCGGCACGTTGACTTCACCGCGGCCTAAAATCACCACGGGGTCGCGCGGGTCGCGCAACAGGCGAGCCATTTCGAGCGTTTCGGGGGTAACTTCTCCGCCAGCCTGGAAGGCTTCGGAAAGCTGATCCAGGTTCACCTCGTTATAGGTGACCTGATTGGGGGGCGTGAATCCCTGACCGCGCATGAACGGCAAGCGCCGATAGAACGGGAGGTTGCCGCCCTGCCGATAGAGGTGCCCGCCCTCGCCGGAGCGCGCGCCCTGACCTTTGGTGCCGCGGCCGGCCGTTTTGCCCTGGCCCGCCGAGATGCCGCGCCCGACGCGTTTGCGTTCCTTTTTGGAACCCGGATTGGGCTTGAGATCGTGTAGTTTCATCTTGACCTACTCTTCAATCTTCAGCAGATGGATAATTTTCGTCAGCATCCCACGCAGCGCGGGGGTGTCTTGGTGTTCCACAGTCTGGTGCATACGGCGCAGACCGAGGGCGCGTACAGTGGCCTTTTGGTCTTTGGGGAAGCCGATGGGGCTACGCACCAGGGTAACGCGAATGGTTTTGGTGGAGGTTTTCTTAGGCATGCTGTTTCCTCCGTTCCCAGAAGGGCAGCAGGTCTTCCACTTTTTTCCCACGGCGAGCAGCTTCTACCTGCGGCGATTTTAGCTGATCTAGCGCCTGGAAAGTCGCCATAACGACGTTCAACACGTTGGAACTGCCCATGGATTTGGTCAGGATATCGCGGATGCCGGCCACTTCAAGCACAGCGCGCACACCACCCGCGGCGATCACGCCCGTACCGGGGGAGGCGGGTTTCAGGAAAACGCGCGCCCCGCCTACCCGTCCGAGGGATTCGTGCGGGATGGTCGTCCCCGAAAGGTGGATTACGCGCAAATCTTTGCGGGCGCGCTCGGAGGCCTTGCGCATCGCATCCGGAACGGCATTGGCCTTGCCGACGCCCATGCCAATGGTACCTTTCTTATCACCGATCACGACGGTGACGCGGAATTGGAAGCGGCGTCCACCTTTGACGACTTTGGCAACGCGGGCAATTTCGATGACGCGCTCTTCAAACACATCCTGCGATTCGTATGATTGCTGTTCGGTAAATTCGTATTCCGACATATTTGCTCCAATCAAGCCTAGAACTGCAGGCCGCCTTCGCGAGCGCCATCCGCTAACGCCTTGACGCGACCAATGTAGCGGTATCCACCACGGTCAAAGACGACCGTTGTAATGCCTTTGCTTTTGGCCCGTTCAGCTACGGCCAGGCCGACCAGTTTGGCCTGCTCGGATTTTTTCAGGCCTTTCATTTTTTCTCGCAATTCCTGATCGAGAGTAGAGGCCGAGACCAGGGTGTGGCCCGCCACATCATCAATGATTTGAACGTAAATTTGCGAGAGGCTCTTGAACACATTCAAGCGAGGGCGCTGCGGGGTACCAAATACCTTTTTGCGCACGCGGATGTGTCGCCGAATACGAGCTTCAGAACGAGTTTTCGTAGCCATTCCTTATTTGGCTCCTTTCCCAGCCTTGCCGGCTTTGCGACGAATACGTTCGCCCGCGTATCGGATACCTTTGCCATGATACGGCTCGGGTGGTCGCACATTGCGAACATTGGCTGCCACCTGACCGACAAGTTCTTTGTCAAAGCCCATCACTTTAATTTGACGGGTCTTTTGATCTACATCGAAGGTTACTCCAGCCGGCGGTTCGATTTTTACCGGATGCGAGAAGCCAACATAGAGCATCAGGTTTTTGCCGTCCATTTCAGCCCGGTAACCCACGCCTTCTACTTCCAGCACCACTTCAAAACCCTTGCTCACACCCGTGATCATATTGGATAGAACGGCGCGCGTCGTGCCATGCAGAGCGCGCTCAGCGGGGTTATCGGAGTTGCGGGTGACGATGATCTGGTTGTTTTCCATCTTCAACCCGATTAAGGGAGAGAACACGCGCTGGAGTTCTCCCTTGGGGCCTTTGACGCGCACGCTGGTGCCCTGCAGATCTACCTGCACGCCAGCCGGAATTTCAATTGGCATTCGACCAATGCGAGACACGCTAACCTCCTACCACACCTTGCACAGGATCTCGCCGCCGACGCCCAGCTGACGGGCACGTGCGCCGGTCATCACGCCTTTAGGCGTGGACAGGATGGCAACGCCAATCCCTGAAAGGACCCAGGGGATTTCGTTCTTCTTGGCATAAATGCGGCGACCAGGTTTGCTTACGCGTTCCAGCCCACTGATCACCGGGCGGCGCTGACGGCGTTCGCCAACGTATTTAATCTTCAGGCGCAAAATCTTCTGCGCCGGTCGCTCACCATCCACCACTTCGAAAGACTCAAGAAAGCCTTCTTCTTTCAAAATTTTGGCAATCTCAGCCTTCAGGCGAGAACTGGGCATCGCGACCTGGGAATGACCGGCCATCACCGCATTACGAATGCGGGTCAGCATATCAGCAATCGGATCATTAACGCTCATGCTTTCACCTCCACCCGGCTACCAGGATGACTTCACGACGCCGGGGATTTTGCCAGCCAACGCCAGTTCGCGGAAGCAAATGCGGCACAAGCCAAAGCGGCGAATATAGCCGCGCGGTCGCCCACAACGCTGGCAGCGATTGCGCACCTGCACGCTATGCCGGCGGCGGAGTTCACGATACTGCATACATTTCTTTGCCATAGTTACGCTTCCTTCTTGAACGGCATTCCGAGCAATTGTAACAATGCGCGGGCTTCATCATCCGTGCGAGCGGTGGTGACGATGGTAATTTCCATGCCGCGCAGTTTGTCAATTTTGTCATACTCAATCTCAGGAAAGACCAGTTGGTCTTTCAGGCCGAGGGTGTAGTTGCCACGACCGTCAAAGGCGTTCGCCGAGACGCCGCGAAAATCGCGCACGCGCGGCAGAGCAACGTTCATCAAACGGTCCAGAAAAGCCCACATGCGCTCACCGCGCAGGGTGACTTTTGTGCCGATAATGCGCCCCTCGCGCAATTTGAAAGCAGCAATGCTTTTGCGGGCTTTCGTGAGCACGGGTTTCTGACCAGTGATTTGCATCAAATCCGAAACCGCGGCTTCAAGCACTTTGGGGTTATCGAGAGCCTCACCCAGGCCAATGTTGACAACCACTTTTTCGATTCGCGGCACCTGCATCACGTTCTTGTAATTGAACGCCTTAAGCAGGGCCGGAGCTACTTCAGTTTTGTATCGTTCCAGCAAATGATTCATTCTCAACGCTCCATGGCCTAGTCAATCAAAGCCTGGCAGTTTTTGCAGACGCGATGTGCACCGGCCTCATCGCGGTGAACGCCGACTCGCGTCGCTTCATTACACTTCGGGCAAACCAGCATGACGTTGGAAATGTCAATGGGTCCCTCGAATTGAATGCGGCCCGGGTTGATCTGCCGACCGGCCTGTGTCTGCACCTGACGCTGATGCTTGGTGCGGATGTTCACACCCTGCACCACTACGCGTCGCTCTTTGAGCAGCACATTGATCACCTCGCCGCGCTTTCCTTTGTCTTCGAGACGCCCACTGATGACTTCAACGGTGTCGCCTTTACGAATTTTGACCTTCATGACTACACTCCCACGCTGCCTAAATGACTTCCGGGGCAAGCGAAACGATCTTCATGTAGCCTTTGTCACGCAATTCACGCGCTACCGGGCCAAAGATACGGCTGCCCTTCGGGTTGGTACCATCATTGTCCAGAATCACCGCAGCGTTATCGTCAAAACGAATGTAAGAGCCATCCTCACGGCGCCATTCTTTCGCACAGCGCACGATTACGGCGCGGACGATTTCGCTTTTCTTCACTGCCCCTTGCGGAGCAGCCGATTTCACGGTGGCGACCACCACATCGCCAACCGAGCCATATTTGCGCTTGGAACCACCCAGCACATGAATCACAAGCAGTTCGCGCGCACCAGAATTATCGGCCACTTTGAGACGAGACTCGTGTTGGATCATGGCTTACGCTCCTAGATCAACATCGGCCGTGCGGGTCTCACGCTTGAGCACTGCTTCTACCACCCAGCGCTTCTCGCGGGAGATCGGGCGGGATTCGACGATTTGTACCTCGTCTCCAACCTGGCAACCGATCTCATCATGTGCCTTCACCCGCTTGCTGCTGTAAACAACTTTCTTATACAGCGGATGGCGAAATTTGCGCGTGATTTCAACCACGACCGTTTTGGTCATTTTGTTGCTGGTCACAATACCAGTCATACGACGACGATTATTCATGCTTCACCTTCCTGAGCAGCCGAGCGCTCGAATTCGCGCAGGATGGTTTCCATGCGGGCAATATCCCGACGCAAGAGGCGCAGACGGCTGGTATCAGTCAACTGACCAGTCACCTGTTGGAAGCGCAGGTTCATTAACTCCTGACGCACATCCATCAACTTCGAGCGGATCTGCTCTACCGAGAGTTCGCGAATTTCTTTTGCTTTCATAGCCTATTCGCCTCCTTCGTGGCGAGCCACGATTTTGGTCTTGATGGCGAATTTGTACTGCGCACTCTTCAACGCGGCCACAGCAATCTCTTCCGGCAGGCCACCTACCTCGAACATGATGCGCCCTGGCTTCACCACTGCGACATAGTATTCCACATTCCCTTTACCGGAACCCATACGCGTTTCAGGCGGTTTATGGGTGTACGGCTTGGCCGGGAAAATGCGGATCCAGACCTTGCCGCGACGTTTCATTTCGCGGACGATCGAGCGGCGCGCCGCCTCAATCTGGCGGGCGGTCACCCAGCCGGGTTCCAGCGCCTGCAGGCCAAATTCTCCAAAGGAGACTTCCGCACCCCGCAAGGCCTTCCCTTTCAAGCGACCGCGCATTTGCTTGCGCCATTTAACACGTTTTGGCATCAACATAATAACTACCTCACTTCGCGACTGTGCGCTTACTCGCTGACGTATACGCCTTCAGTAGACTCGGCTTTTTCTTCGACTTCGGGCATGGCCTCGCCTTTGTAAATCCAGACTTTCACGCCAATTTGTCCGTAAGTCGTCGTTGCCTCGGTCTTGGCAAAATCAATGTTGGCACGCAGGGTTTGCAGCGGAACGCGCCCTTCACGCAGCCAGACATCGCGGGCCATTTCCGCACCCGCCAGACGGCCACCCACAGCGATCTTGATCCCCAAAGCGCCCTGGCGCATCGCCTGTTGGATTGCGCGCTTCATGGCGCGGCGATAAGCAATGCGGCGCTCCAGTTGGTCAGCAATGTTATAGGCCACCAGCATGGCATCCGTATCCGGCGATTCGATTTCTTTAATGTCCAGCTCAACCTTTTTACCAATCAAGGCTTCCAACGCCGAGCGGATCTTCTTTACGCCCTCGCCTTTGCGGCCGATCAAAATGCCAGGCTTGGCAGTATGGATCGCCACACGAATTTTGCCGGGGGTGCGCTCAACATCCACGCGAGAAATCCCGGCCTTGCCGCTGATCACGGCTTCGGGCAATTCCTGGCGAAGTTCGCGCACTTTGGCATAAGCCGCCGCGCCGCCTTTGGAATCAATGCCCATCAACAGGCTACGAATGGCCAGGTCCTGGTGAAGTTGCTCGCGGTATTGATTCCCATCCGCAAACCAACGGCCGTTCCACAGTTGATTAATGCCCAGGCGCATACCAATCGGGTGAACTTTTCGACCCATAATTTCTCCTTATGCTCCACGTTCGCGCAAAATAACGGTCACATGCGATGAGCGGCGCAAAATCGGTTTGAAACGACCGCGCGCCCCAAAGCGACGCCACTTGCGTGTGGGCGCTTCGTCTGCAAAAATTTTGGCAACATACAGGTCATCGCGACTGACACCGAAGTTCTCTTCAGCATTGGCAATCGCCGAAGCGACCAGTTTGCGCACCGGCAAGGCCGCCCGCTTGGGCGTGAAGCGCAAAATTTCCAGCGCTTCGGTAGCGCTCTTGCCGCGAATCAGGTCAATCACCAGGCGCACTTTTTGAGCAGACATGGGAAGGAAGCGCAAATGAGCGCGAATATCAGTCATATCTCACCTTCCTATGCAGACTTCTCCGCGGCGACGTGACCACGGAACGTGCGGGTAGGGGCGAATTCGCCCAAACGATGACCGACCATGTTTTCCGTGATGTAAATCGGCACATGGCGGCGCCCATCATGGACTGCGATGGTATGCCCCACCATCTGGGGGAAAATCACACTATCGCGGCTCCAGGTGCGAATTACTTTTTTCTCGCCCTTTTGGTTCATGGCCTCGATGCGTTTGAGCAACTTCGGATGAACGTAAGGCCCTTTTTTCAATGATCGTGACATATCTGCGTACCTCGTTTACTCTCTCAGCGCCTAGCGGCCCGACTTGCTGCGCCGGCGCACGATGTACTTATCCGTTTGTTTATTACGGCGCGTCTTGTAACCCAGGGTAGGCTTGCCCCATGGGCTCTTCGGCCCGGGCAGACCAATGGGCTGGCGACCTTCACCACCACCATGCGGGTGATCGCGCGGGGTCATGGCCGAACCGCGAACTGTCGGGCGGATGCCCAGGTGGCGTTTGCGCCCGGCTTTCCCCAGTTTGACATTGCTGTGATCCAGGTTACCAACCTGACCAATAGTCGCATAACAAGTCTGGCGGATCAAGCGCACTTCGCCGGAAGGCATACGAATTTGGGCATAATCGCCTTCTTTCGCCAGCAATTGAGCCGCGCTACCCGCCGAACGAACCAACTGACCACCGCGCCCTTCGTAGATCTCAATGTTGTGAATCAGCGTGCCCACCGGGATATTGGCAATCGGCAAGGAGTTACCGGGGCGAATTTCAGCCGTAGGACCCGACATAACCGTATCGCCAACCTTCAAATCCAGCGGCGCAACGATATAGCGTTTTTCCCCATCTGCATAATGGAGCAACGCCAGGCGCGCCGTGCGATTGGGATCATATTCGATAGCGGCCACTTTGGCAGGGATGCCATGCTTATCACGCTTGAAATCCACAAGGCGGATGAAGCGGCGATTCCCACCGCCACGATGGCGAACTGTCACGCGACCGTATACATTCCGCCCGCCCAGTTTGTGCCGAGGGACAAGTAGCGAGCGTTCGGGCTCAGTTTTTGTAATTTCCTCAAAGGTATAGCCGGTCATCCCTCGCTGACCAGGCGTTACCGGTTTATATTTCTTAACTGCCATTACTGCACCCCTTCAAAGATCGGGAGGGTTTGACCCTCAGCGAGGGTCACAATGGCCTTCTTGTAAGAAGGACGGCGCACCAGCAATCGGCGGCTGCGGGCGCGACGGCCGCGCTTGGCCGGCATATTGATAATGTTCACGCGCACCACATTCACGTCAAAAATCGTTTCCACCGCATCTTTGACCTGAGTACGCGTAGCATCGCTGGCGACAACAAACGCATATTGGCTCAGTTTGCCCGACTGATAACTGGACTTTTCGGTCACCAGGGGGCGGAGCAGGACATCATAAATCGTGGTCATGTCTTGTCTCCTATCCAAGGTGCGCGGTCAGCACATCAATCGTTTTGAGCGGCAAAATGACCTTCTCGTAACCGAGCAGATCCCGCACATTCAGATAACTGGCGAGCAACACTTTGGTGCCTTCCAGGTTATCGGCTGAGCGCATCACCATATCGTAATTCTGGTCTTTTTCCGGCATCAGCACCAGGGCACTGGCCGAACCAACCAGGTTGTTCAGCGCCTGAGCCATCAAGCGGGTTTTGGGTTCGGCGAGGGTCAATTCATCCACCACCACGATGCCAGATTCAGCTGCTTTGGCCGAAAGCGCAGAGCGCAGAGCAGCACGGCGCATCTTGCGCGGCATCCGCAGCTCGTAGCTGCGCGGCTGGGGGGTGTGAACACGCCCACCGCCCTTCCATTGAACCGCCCGGATGGAACCCTGGCGAGCGCGACCGGTCCCTTTTTGTCGCCACGGCTTGCGTCCACCGCCGGAGACTTCCCCGCGAGTCTTGGTCTTGTGGGTGCCCAGGCGAGCATTGGCCATTTGACGCACATATGCCTGGTGCATCAGATCAATATTGATAGGGGCTTCAAAGATCTTCGCCGGCAATTCGATCTGGCGGATCTTTTGGCCTTCCATGTTGAAAATATCTACTTTCATGGCTAATCTTGCTCCCATTTCCACGCGCCTACTGCTTGCGCGCCTCTTTAATCAAGACGAGGCCGCCCTTTGGCCCAGGTACTGCACCATGGACGCCCAGCAGATTACGCTCCGCGTCGATCAGCACAACCTTAAGATTTTGTGCTGTAACGCGATCCGTTCCCATGTGGCCTGCCCCACGCGAACCTTTATAAACGCGCCCAGGCGTAGTTCCTGAACTGCGCGAACCCGGGGCACGCTCACGATCGGAAGTACCGTGAGTGGCATTCATGCCATGGAAATGATGGCGTTTGACTGCGCCGGCAAAGCCCTTGCCTTTGCTTACGCCCACCACGTCCACACGCTCACCGAGGGTGAACACTTCTACGGTGAGCTTATCACCCACATTGAGCGAATGGTCTTTTGCATGGAATTCGCGCAAATAGCGCAGGGGGGGCAGCTGATTGACCTTGAGATGGCCTAACTGGCCATTGGTCAGCCGCTTGGGGTTTACCTCGGCAAAACCCAGCTGCACGGCCGAATATCCTTCTTTTTCCGGCGTGCGCACCTGGGTAACGTAACAAGGCCCAGCTTCGATGAGCGTTACCGGAAGAGCAACGCCGTGTTCATCGAAGATCTGGGTCATGCCGATCTTCTTTCCTATCAGCCCTTTCAACATGCTCACTTTTCTCCTTAACAAAAAATTTTGTCGAGACTGTCAGCCGGGGCTTCGGCTGCATCATCTCCGCGCAGCGTAGTCAGTGGGTCGGGTGCGAAGCGGGGGTGGCGGTTCTACACCCTGACCCACTCTTGCGCTGTCAATTACCAGTTTTTTACGTGCTCTTCTGCTGCATTTCGTTGAACGCAGCAGTTTCAAAAAAGAACGAACTTCCCTAAATCTTGATCTCGATATCCACGCCAGCAGGCAGATTAAGCCGCATCAGCATGTCAATGGTTTTCGAATCAGGATCGAGAACATCAATCAGGCGATTATGCGTGCGGATCTCAAAATGCTCGTGCGAGTCCTTGTCAATGAAAGTCGAGCGCCGAATTGTAAACCGTTCTATCTTGGTTGGCAAGGGTACTGGCCCAATCACATGGGCGCCAGTACGTTCGGCCGTCTCGACGATGCGCTTGGCAGACTGATCCAAGACACGGTGATCGTAAGCCTTAAGGCGAATGCGAATTTTCTGCTTGGCCATACTCCACCTATTCCAGGATCTTGGTGACGACACCAGCGCCGACGGTCAGGCCGCCTTCGCGGATGGCGAACTTCGAGCCCTGTTCCAACGCAACCGGCACGATCAACTCTACCGTCAGGTTCACGTTGTCACCCGGCATCACCA
>DAOUAN010000080.1:0-17260 GCA_034433385.1 Anaerolineales bacterium
GATGCCGCGCCAGGCGGGCTGAGCCAGTGGGCGCAGGTTGAGGCGGCGGATGAGGGAGCCATCGGGGCGGAGGAGGAGGACCTGCTGAGCGTGGAGGAGGAAGGCGTTGCCGGAGGCGGGGTCGAAGGTGAGGCCGGCAGGGGAGCGCAGGTTGAGGCTGGAGAGGTCGGTGGCTAGCCAGTGAGGGGAGGGGCGGCCCGTAGAGGGGTCGGTGTCGACGTGGAGCAGGCGTGCGGAGGCGGGGTTGAAGGCGTAGAGGCGGCCATCGTGGGGGTTGAGGGCGAAGTTGAGGGGAGATGGGAGCACGACGCCGGCGGGGAGGGAACCGAGGGGGTCTTCATACATGCTGACCAGGGAGAGAGTGCTCTGACCCTGGGGGATGATGAAGAGATTGCCGGCAGGGGAGTAGGCCAGACCGTTGATCTGCTTGAGGTTCAGGTCGCTGGCGTAGATGCGCCGTACCTCGCGAAAGTAACCACCCGCACTGATGGCCTGAGCGGAAGTGGTCAATACCAAAACAGCGATGAACAAACACAATAAAACGAAAAAAGAAACAGATCGAGTGAGATGCGTTTTCATAGTTCCTCTTTGGCGGTAAAACGAATCCAAACCCTTCAGGCTTGCATTCCTTCAGCCTGTGAAATCAAGCGGTAGGCTGGCAATGTACGACCAAATCTATCTTGAAGTGTTTCTTTGGCTGTCCAGGCTGCCATCCGTAAAAAATTAATCGGCCAATGAAATGAGAGATAAGCAACCTGTTCGGCGGGAGAAAATCTGATTTCATCGAGTGAGTAATCAAATTCCTGCATCTCCTTTCCTGCCATGGACTGAATAAAAGCAATCTCGAATTTCGATAAAACTTGCCGATAGCGCCCCAACGAAGAAGGCGTAATTCGCCCTGGTTCACGGGGACCATAGGAACTATTGCTGCCTTTTTCCAGCAAGCGGGGAGCGCCTTCCATTGTCAACATTTGTGGCGTATAGTCTTCACCAATGAACTCACACACCTGGCGTAGAGTTTCCTCAGGCTGATAGACCAGCGTTTCATAGCGCAAAATTTTATAAGCGCTCGGATAGCGTTGTTGATTACGTCGCGCCAGCGCTACCGAAGCCAGCCACATCGCCGTTCCGGCCCCGGCTCGCCCCTTCATCGCCTTCCAGCGAGTGCGGGCCGAAGCATAGCGGTCGCGCGGATCGCGAATCATGTGAATAATGCGTGCATTCGGATAAGCGGCGAAGATCGCATCGGCATACTTTTCGGTATTCAGCGATTTATCCCCCCAGCGCGGCCGCCCGATTCGCTCAGCGTAATGCTGCTCCAGCAACGCAAACAAGCGCCCGTAAGTCGTCTCTCCCTGCCAGAACTCATGGCGAATCCGTTCCGGGTCCAGGGCCAGCAACCGTAAGCGTTTGTATTGCAACATCTTTGCCAGGCAACGCTCAAAATTTTCGGGCTGGCTCAAATCACCAAACTGATTATAAAAATACGTCCACAAATTGGTGCGGCGAGTCATCGCCAGGTTGGGGTGGGAGGCCAGCAGGGCATACATCAAACTTGTCCCGCTGCGCTCAATCCCCGCCAGAAAAATCGGTCCACGATCCATCGGGAGTCTCCATAAGTTGTTTTAGATAAACAGCCGCAAAAAGTTGAACGGCCACTGCAAAAAATAGCGAACTTGTTCACTTGCCGAAAGGGAGACGGATGTCAGCGAATAGCCAAACCACCTCATCTCGTCATCTGCATATTTTTGGATGAAAGCCACTTCCACAGGAGAGATAGCCCGCATACGCCCCCAGGCGAATGTTGCCTCCCCCGCTTCCCACTCAGACTTTGGGTGGGTCGCCGTTTCCCCGGCCTCTCCCAACCCCAGAGCGCCTTCCAGGGTGAGCATGGTGGGCGAAAAATCCTCTTCCAAAAAGGCGCAAATTTCGCGCAGCGTTTCTTCAGGGCGAGCGATCAATTGCTCATACAAAACGATCTTGTAGCGCCCGGCGAAGCGACTGGCATTTTGTCTGGCCAGGGTAACCGACCGTCGCCACTCTGCCGTAACCCAGCCGGTTCGCCCCAAATGCTGACCAGGAGCAGCAGAGAGCAAAATCTCCTCATAACGGCAGCGCGGGTCTCGCACCAGGTGAATCAGGCGTGCCGCCGGAAACGCCGCAAAAATCTCGTCGGCGTGCTCTTCTATCTCCGTTTCCTGCATCCCCCAGCGCTCTTTGCCCACCTGAGCGGCGAAGTGTTCATGAAGCAGCGCTAGCAAACGTTCGTAGGTAGGCTCACCGCGAGCAAATTCCCGGCGCAGGTAGGCTTCATCCGGCTGGAGCGAACGTACGGCTTTCTTTGCCAGCAAGTCTTGCAGGCAGCGCTCGAAGTTTCGCTCCTCCCCCAGGTTGCCATACCGATTGTAAATTTGTGTCCAGAAGTAAGTGCGCCGGCTGAGAGCAAGACGGGGGTGAGCCGAAAGCGCCAGGCGCAGCAAAGTCTTCCCAGAGCGATCCAGCCCGCCGATGAAAATGGGGCCGAGAGAGTTTTTTTTCATTTACGTCTTTGAATTCAGCAAGTGTTTGGCTTTTTCGCCCGAAGGACGGTGCCCAAAATGAGCCGGGAAGACCCGCCGTAAAATGTTCCAGACCCTCCAGCCATTCAAGCGCGCCAGGCTCAGGGGGAATTCCAGGGCAAATGCCAGAGCATCCTTTGGCGAAAAGGTGATCTTCTCTTGCCCATAGCCCCATCTTTGCAGACCACCTCCTGCCAGGATTTGCATTTGGGCGATCTCACTGCGGGAAAGGCGTTGCAGGTACAGCCCGATGAAGTCGCTCAGAAAGTCGCCGCAGCCGGGACAAGGCTCGGCGGGCAGGCTGAGGCCGCTCTCTTCGTCGGGATGGCGCAGATGGCCAATATTTAACATGGCCGGGGTGTACTCTTCACCGAGAAACTCGCACAGGTTGGCGAGAACCGGCTCCGGGCGGCTGACCAGATCCTCGTAGCGGATGACCCGATACCGGTCCGGGTAGAGGCGCAGATGGCGTTCGGCCAGGGTGGCCGAGTTCAGCCAGCGTGCAAGTGAGTCGCCCACTTTGCCGTGGCCGTGTCGCCAGTGGGCTTTGGAGGCAGCCAGGCGGTCGCGGGGGTCGCGGATTAGATGAATAAATTTGGCTTGGGGGTAGGCGGCAAAAATTTCGGCAGCGTATTCTTCGATGGATTCCGATTGATCACCCCAGCGAGGTTTGCCGATGGCTTCAGCATGGTGCTGGTGGATGAGGGCGAACAAGCGCCCGTAGCTGGGTTCACCCTGCCAGAATTCTTGCCGAATGCGCTCGGCATCGGGGTGAAGCGGACGTATGTGCTTGTAGCGCAGAATGGCTTGCAGGCAGCGCTCGAAGTTTTCGACCTGGTTCAGGTCGCCAAAGCGGTTGTAGAAGTAGCGCCACAGGTCAGTTCGCTTGGTGATGAAGATGCGCGGGTGCAACGAAAGCGCCAGGCGGAGCAGAGTTTTGCCGGAGCGATCCAGGCCGCCGATGAAGATGGGTTCTGCCAGCATAGTCATTTGAGTTTGTCGGCCGGGGGGCGAATGCCAAACCAGGCCGGGAAGCGAACGTGCAGCTGTTGCAACCCTAGCCAGGCGAACATGCGCGCTAGGTTGAGGGGGACATCGCGCAAATAAAAGCGGATGTTTTGCCTGGGTGCAAGGTGTATTGGCTCCAGGGTGTAACCCCAGGCCTGCATTTCTTTGCCGGCGAGTAATTGCATGAATTTGATTTCGTTGGGGGGAATTGCCTGGCGGAAACGTCCAATGAATTCGGTTGAGATCAACTGGCCAGAACGGTTGCCGTAGGCGCCGCGCTGGACTTTTTCCCGAAAGGTGGGGGCGCCTTCCATGTTGAGCATGGCGGGGGTAAATTCTTCACCCAAGAAGGCACAAATGCTGCGCAGGGTTTCTTCCGGTTGGCGCACCAGCGTTTCATACTGGATGATGAGGTAGCGATCGGGATAGCGTTTCAGGTTGCGCCGGGCAAGGCGGAGGGAATACAGCCAGCGGGCGGTAGCGCCACCGACGCGCCCTTTGCCGTGGGGAGCATGTGCCAGGGATGCCTCGTAGCGGTCGCGAGGATCGCGCAGCATGTGAATCATCTTGGCATCGGGGTAGGCAGCGAAGATGTGATCCGCGTATTGCTCGATCAGCCCGCTTTGATCGCCCCAGCGGGGTTTGCCCATTTTTTCGGCGTATTGCTGGTTAAGCAGGGCGAACAGGCGGGGATAGGTGGGTTCTCCCTGCCAGAATTGGCGGCGAATCCGCTCAAAATCTGGCTCAAGAAGCGTGACATGGGTGTAGCGTTGCATGACGGCCAGGCAACGCTCAAAGTTTTTGGGGTGGCGCAAATCGCCGTATTGCTTGTAGAAAAACGTCCAATAGTTTGAGCCAATCTCTGGGATAGCGATGTGGGGATGCGAGACCAGAAGGGCGCGTAGCAGTGTCTTGCCACAACGATCCAATCCGCAGATGAAAATGGGGCCGCGTTCCACAGTCATGGGAGGCTACTTGTTTTTCGTGAGAAAGTTCATGGTTTTTTTCCACACGCGATTCAGCAACATGCGATCTTCTTCGGAAAGGCCCATCATCCAGATCATGCCGGCAAAGACGCCAAACAGGATCACAATTTGGGCGAGGGCGTAACGAATGCGCATGTCTTCGACCGGGAAGAAATGGCTCAAAGCCCAAATGAAGAGGTAGGAAATGACCGCAGCGAGGATTGGTTTGATGAATTCGGCGTTGTAGGGGATGATCTTTAACAAGAAATAGACCTGGAAGAGGCGTACCAGATTCAGCGAGGTCACCACGGCGAGGGTGGTGATTGCTGCGCCAACCAGGCCCCAACGGGGGATTAAAATCATGTTTAAGATGGTGGCCAGCGTCAGGCTGAAGATGGTGTTGACCAGTTTTAGTTTGGTGTAGCCGGTCATGTTCAGAAGCGTGCCGCACATGCCGGTAGCCACATCAATCAGGTTTGCCAGGGCAACAATGATGAGCGCCAGCGCTCCGCTTTCGAAGCTTTGCCCAAAAATAGCCAGGATTTTGGTGGGAAACAGGATGAACGCCAGAAAGAAGGGCAAGTTGACGATAAGTGACCATTTGGTGGCGGTCTGGTAAATACGTTGCAGGTGCACTTTGTCGCCCTGATCGTGCAATTCGGCGATCAAGGGTTTCGCTGCGATGTTGATGGAAGAGTAGAAATCATGGCCGAGGATATTGAGCTGATTGGAGACGGCAAAAATGCCTACACCGGCCAGCGTGTTCAGCGAGCCGATCATCAGAGCTTGAATGCTGGCCTGAAATTGATCTAACATGCGGGCTGCCCAATCGGGAAAGGCATAGCCAAGGATTCCTTTCAGATCGCGTTGGGCTTCTTGCAGGGGACGGTTGAGGGAAAACAGCTTATTCAGATAGTAGATCAACATAAGGGTGGAGACAACATCGCCAATGGCGTAAATGGCGACTGCCTGCCAGACTTTCAGGCCGAAAATGGCGAGAATGCCGACCAGGATGACTTTTACCAACGGTTGAGCAATGAATTGGGCGATCACCGCGTAGCTCATGTTTTTGAAGCCGCGCGTGGCGCCGGCCAAAACATCGCCGAGGGTGATGAAGGGTGTGGCAACGCTTACGATCTGTAAAAGAGGCGCCAGCTTTGGCTCGTGAAATACTTCGTTAGCCAGATAGTGGGAAAGTGCAAACAGGACTGTGCCAGCAAGGACACTGAGCAAGGCCGATAAACCAATGCCGATTTGGAGCGTTCCCCACAGCCCCTTTTCGTCTTTACGGCTGACCGAAATGGCAATGTAACGCAGCATGGCGGTATCCAGGCCGATCATGGCCAGGCTGACGGCCAATGTGCTCACGTTAAGTGCCAGTTGATACATGCCATATTGAGAGGCACCGAGCAGACGCGCCAGGAGGAAGGCCATCACAAAGCGGCTGGCGTTAGTGAACATTTTGCCAAAGAGGGTGATTCCCCCGCCCTGTACCACGCTCAATAAATTGCGCTCGTACGAGATGGGCTTAGCCGGTTCAATTACGGCCGGTGTGTTGATGCTGTGGTCGGTCATTCCATGCCTCTAAACTAACTTAACCTATTAGGTTAATTCTCAAGAAGAAGGGGGCGTAGGGATTGTCTTTTGTTCGGCAGAAACCGGCGCTGCCTTCTCGGCGGAAATCTGATTGCTGGCGGCTTTCAATTGCTCCAGCAAGGTGTGTGGGGTGATGTCGGGTTCGGCTTTCCTGGCCTCGTAAGTTACGATGCTGGCCATCATCTGAAAGCCGGTGGCGAGATCGCTCTCGCTGAATGCTTGCAGTAAGGGCACAATCCGTTCCCTCGCCTCTTTTCCGTGAGCATCGGGGAGCAGAATGACTACCTCGTTTTTTTCCAAAATGGCGGGAATTTCATCTTCGTGGAGGTGTGATTTCAACAGGCTGACGATCTCTTCAAATTCCCCAGGTTGCAGGGCGTAGGCTTCGTTACTTTCTTCGGCTTCTAGCTTCAACAGGGCAACCGAAAAGGCGCGTTTGGTGCGCTGTGCACGGCTCAATTCTTCCTTCAGACGCAGGATGAAATATTTCTGGTTGTACAAGCCAGATTTTTCGTCCAGAATATTGAAAAGGGGTTCGTTTACGATGGCTGACGCCGAGAGATTTTCGATCAGTAAAGCGAGGATGAATCCCAAAGCCAGGCCCAAAATGGCCCCCAGGCTCATATTGGTTGTGACATTCGGCAGAACCGGCGAATTGGGGCGGGTAGCGGCATCGAGGGGGGCCAGCTCGAAGGTCTCATAGAGGGTGTGGGTGTATGAAATGGTCTGCGCGCCAATGGCGTTGGCGTATTCGGCCACCAGGGCCGGGTCGTTGCCACTAACGGTGATTTCCAGCACATTTGTCCCGGCGATCACCTGAGCGCTCACCGAAAGGTTCTTTCTGCTGGCAAGGCCTAATTGCTGTGCGGCCAGATCTTTGATCTGCCGACTGCTGGCGACTTTGGCATAGGTGGCGGGGATTTCCGGATTCCCGGTCAACAGGGCCAGGGCGTTGATGCGGCTCTTCTCATCCACGGTCGCCACGCTAAGACGGACAATGTAGGTGGCGGTCGCTTCGTAGACTGGCTTCATGTTGCGCGTGATCCACGCGGTGGATCCCAGCGTGAGGATCAGCACAGAAAGGATGATCCACCAACGCTTTTTGAGAAATTTGAGATAGGCCTTGATTTCCATGAGGAATGTCCTTGTCAACTACCCGGCGCCTTTGCCTGAAAAGATGACCAGGAAAGTCTCGAGCATGATTTTTAAATCGAGTCGCAGACACTGTTTGCGAATGTATTTGAGATCGTAACGAACCAGGGTGTCGAAATTAATGTCGCTGCGCCCTTTGACCTGGGCCAGGCCGGTAATGCCTGGCAAGACTTCCAGTCGTTCGGTGTGCCAGCCCTGATAGACTTCTACTTCCCAGGGCACATTGGGCCGCGGCCCAACCAGGCTCATCTCGCCGCGTAGGACATTGAAGATTTGGGGGAGTTCGTCCAGGCTGGTTTTACGCAGGAAGGCCCCCACGCGGGTGATGCGATCCAGATTGTTGGGTTTGAAACGGGGTTTGGTGGGAATATCTTCAACAGCGACGTTTTTGCCAGCCACATAAGCCTGCATGAAACTACGATCCGCCTGGTCGTTATGGTCGTGGTACATGGTGCGGAATTTGTACATGGGGAAGGGTTTCCCCCCTCTCCCAATGCGTTCGCGTACGAACAGCACTGGCCCGGGTGAATCCAGTTTAATGGCCATGGCGATGATGGCCATGATGGGGAGCAGCACCGGCAAAAAGACAACGCAAATGGTCAGGTCCATGATGCGTTTGATGACCAGGTAGCGTCGGCGCCGGGCGATTTCTCCCCTGGAATGCAAAGTAATGGATCGAGTTCCAGCGAGGTTCATGGGGTCAATACTCCCTTGATTTGACCAGAACGAGCCGAATCCAGCATGGCCAGGGTCAGTTCCAGGGCGATGCGAGCTTCGTTTCCATCCATTGGATTGGCGCATTTCCCCTGAATGCAGGCGATAAATGTCTCCAATTCGGCGCGTAGCGGTTCTTTTTTCCGGATAGCGAAGCGGTTGAACGTCCCTTCGCTGACGCCCCGAAACAGACTTAAAGCCTGCCATCCATTACCGTTGACATCGGCGTTCTCGTAGAAGAACAAGTCTTGAGTCACGTAGTTGACGCGGAACATGCCGCGCACACCGGTGACGTAAAGCTCACGGATTTTGGTGGGGGTGAGCCAGTTAATCTCAAGCAATCCCAACGTGCTATCCTGAAATTCAACCAGGCCGATAAACATATCGTCCTGATTTTTATTCACCTGGCTTTTGGTTTTGGCATAGATTTGGGCCACATCACGGCCGAGCAGATAACGCATGATGTCAATATCGTGCGGGGCGAGGTCCATCACCACCCCCACGTCCCGGATGCGTGCCGGGTAAGGGCCCAGCCGGCGGGCATGAATCTGGAATACCGGGCCGAGTTCCCCGGCATCCAGGCGGCGCTTCAGTTCAATGATGGCCGGATTGAACCGTTCGATGTGCCCTACCATGAGCACCAGGCCGGCGCGCCCGGCCGCATCGATCAGGCGTTGAGCATCTTCAACGGATGCGGCGATTGGCTTTTCCACCAGCACATGGCAACCCGCCTCAATCGCCTGCATGGCTACGGCGAAATGCATTTCGGTTGGCACAGCCACCGAAACCGCCTCTGGGCGCTCCCGCTCGAACATCTCGTGAAAATCGGTGTAACCTGGGACGCGATACAGCCGCCCCACCTGTTCGACAGCCTCAGGATTGGCATCCACCACCGCCACCAGTTCCGCTTCGGGCATTTCGGTATATACGCGGACATGATTACGGCCCATGGAGCCAACGCCAATGACAGCCACGCGAGTCATAGCTTATTGACCTCTCTCACAATTTGCTCACGCTCTTCTTCGCTCAATTTGGGGTGAACTGGCAAGGAGATGACTTCTTTGGCCATTTGTTCGGCTACGGGCAGATGAACATCGCCGACGATTTTGGCAATGTATCCCTGTTTATGTGCCGGAATGGGGTAGTAAATACCGGTGCCAATGCCGGCAGCGGTCAATTGCTCTACGGCTGCGTCGCGGCTTTTGTTACCATTGACTCGAATGGTGTACTGATGCCACACATGTTCGTATCCTTCGCGAACCCTGGGCGTTTTGACCGATTCGATTTTGGCATTGAAATAAGCCGCGTTTTGACGGCGCTTTTCGGTGAACTCAGGCAGGCGCCGCAATTGCACCAATCCGATGGCTGCCTGAATGTCGGTCATGCGAAAGTTGTAGCCCAAAAATTCATGGTAGTAGCGCCGCTTCATGCCATGATTGCGAATCATGCGGCATTTTTCAGCGATCTCATCGTCGTTGGTGGTGATCATCCCCCCTTCGCCGCACATGAGATTTTTGGTGGCGTAAAAGCTGAACGTCCCCGTGCCGAATGAGCCAGCCATTTTGCCTTTGAACGTTGCCATCACGGCCTGGCAGGCATCTTCAATGAGCGCAAGATCGTATTTCCTGGCAATGGCCTGAAGGGCATCCATATCGCAGACATAGCCGTAGAGATGGACGGGTAAAAGGGCTTTGGTGCGTTGGGTGATTTTGGCTTCGATTTGCGCCGGGTCAATATTGAAGGTGTCTTCCTCGATATCCACAAAAACTGGGATGGCGCCCACATACAGGATGCTGTTGATGGTGGCAGCAAAGGTAAATGGTGTGGTGATGACTTCATCACCGGGACCAATGCCGTGGGCCAACAGGGCGATATGCAAGGCAGTCGTGCCAGAGGAAACGGCAATGGCGTGTTTGACGCCGCACATTTTGGCAAAGGCTTCTTCAAATTGTGCTGTGCGTGGCCCCATGGCCAACATGCCAGAATCGAGAACCTCCAAAACGGCGGCCTTTTCGGCTTCGCTGATGTCGGGCTTTGAGATCGGTATCATGTTTTCCTCCCCGTTCAAAAAGTATATTGGATGTTACAAATCGGACAACGATATTTGCCGTCCCCCTCTTCCACTAGCCTGGTGGCGCATTTGCATACGTAACCGACCTGCCGCGCCGGATTGCCGATGACCAGGGCATGGTCGGGTACATCGTGGGTGACAACGGCACCGGCGCCTACCAGAGCAAACCGCCCAATGGTGATGCCGGGCAGGATGATCGCTCCCGCGCCGATGGAGGCTCCGTATTTGACCAGGGTCTGGCCCACTTCCCAGTCGTCGGCACCTTTCAGGGTGCCATCCGGGTTGATGGCTCGAGGTTTCTTGTCGTTGGTGAAGATCGCTCCTGGGCCGATGAAAACGCCCGATTCAATGGTCGTGCCATGGTAAATGTAGGCGCCATTTTGAATTTTGACGTTATCCCCGATTTGTACGCCAAAATCCACATACGAATCTTTTCCCAGAATGCAATTTTCGCCAATGCTAACGTTTTCTCGCACCTGGCAGTGATTCCAAATGCGCGTCCCTGCCCCGATCTTCGCAAACTCTGAGACGCTTGCCGTCGGGTGAATCTTCGCCGCTATGAGTTCCATAGCATTCCTCCTCTTCTTGTCTATTAATGGGCTTTTGTTGTCGGCCGATTTTTTCCATGCTCCGCCCTTTCGACATTGTTCAAATGTCGCTTCTCAAAATGCTCAACTGGGTTGTGCTGCCCCCTGGCTGGTAAGAGACTGGCCAGAATGCCCAGTTTTTTGGGTAAGGTGACCTGGTCGTTGTCAGCGGCGTATTGATCTTCCAGTAGTAGCGGCAACTGCAGGCTTTCTATAGCCGCTAACTATGCTTATCATCCGCCACACTCTCCTGGTATCGGTAGAGATCGATCTCATTTCGCCGACGCAGGTCAGGCCTTACAATTTTGCAAGCCTGGAAAAATTATAGTGATCTTTCAATAGAAGTTGGGTAGTTGTAATGAAACGGCAAGAGAGGGGATTGGACCCGTTACCCAGGGGTGCTGAGCGCTAAAATGAATACCTTACAAATTTGCAAAGTCATTATACTCAGTTCGCCGAGGCTTTTTCAATAGACAACGGGATTTCTGGTACCTTCGGGGGGTGTTAATGCCAAGGTTGTGTAATCAGGAGCGATTTACTGAAAAACGCTTCGAAAGTAAAAATGTTCATCTGTTGGGCGCAGGTCGCCTCCATCCGCTTTCGTGGGAGGGATGCAGATGTGCTCTTGTCCCGTCTGGTGCTTCCAACGCCCCATCCCCCGCCCCCTTCCCCGCAGACTGGCGACGCGTACGGCACATGCCTTTTGCGGGGAAGGGGGATGGAGGCTGCGGAGGGGCGCGGCAGGCAGTGAAGATGATACGTGCAAAATCTCGCCACCGAGGTCGTTTCTCACGATTTGTCTGCCAATTGCACAAAAGTCCGGCTAGCCTGCCGGGAGGTGGTTTCGACGGAAGAACGCCGTCTCGCCATGACAACCCAATTCGGGCGAATTTTCAGATGGGTTTGATCCCGAATGGGCGTTAGGTTAAAACAAAAACAGCCGGCTTCATCGGCTGTTTTGGGTGGGGAAAAACGCTGGATTAGCTTTGCTGAAGTTGTGCCAGCAAGGCGCGATAGTCCTGCGCGTTTGGCGGGTTCATCAGCAAAATTTGGGTGATGACTTCCACGGCTTCTTTTTTTCTGCCGCTATTCAGCAGCGCATCGCCCAGGAGGTCGAGGCGGGCAACTGCTTCTTCGCTTCGCCCGGCGCGGTGTAGATGCTCGGCCAGGGCGCGCACCAGCAATGGTTGATCTTCGTGCTCGCTCACCAGGCCTTCCAGGAAGGGGATGACTTTTTCGCTCTGGCGGATTCCTTCCAAATAGGTGATGAAATTTTCGATCTCACTCATGGCCTGAGGAAGTTGCCCCAGACGTAAGTTCAGTTCCACCAGGTGTTTGCGCACCTCTTCATCTTCTGGGCGCAAGGTGCGAATTTGTTCAAAGACGCGCAGGGCTTGTTTCCAATCCAGCCGTTGCAGGTCAATATCGGCCATGCGCTGCAAGATGTGGATGTTCCAGGAACGGTCGGCGTTGCCTTGCTGAACGACGCGCAAAGCTGTGGCGTAGGTTTTGCGGGCCATATCCAATTCAGCCAGGCGGTAGTAAATATCGGCCAGCTCCAGGTATTCCTGAATGGCTTCATCCACCTGTCCACGGGCGATGAGGTGGTCGATCAGGCGAGTGCGGGCAGCAAGATCCATTGGGGCCAGGCGAATAATGCGTCGCAATAATTTGACCACCTGATTGATCTCACCCCGTACGCTATAGGCCTCGGCAACTACTTTGAACTTGGTGATGGCGTCTTCCTGGCGCCCTTCTTGAATCAACAAATCACCCATCAGGGTGTGCAGCGGCAGGTAGGTAGGGGCATGTTGCAGGGCGTCGAAGGCCTCGTCCATGGCGGAACGCAAATAGCCTGCCCGTGCCAGTTGATGCACACGGCTGATCGAATCCAAAACCTGGCTGGATTGGGCTTGCAAGATGACATCTGCCAGCGGGAGCAAAACGTTTCCTTCCGCTTTGGGCATTTGTTCACGCAGGCGATGCAGTTGATTGCGCCAATCGGCCTGCATGAGCAATTTGTGGATGTTCTCGCACAGGCGCTGGTTGGCCTCTTCATCCGTTTGATGCTGCTGAGCCTCGAGGATCGGCTCGTATAACTGGCGAATCTCGTCCGACTGTTCAGCAGGCACGATGGCAGCATCGGCTATCTTCAACGCTTCCAGGTATTCCAGAGCGGCTTCTCTATTTTGTTTTCGTTTCAGTAAGATTTGGCCCTGTAAAAGGCGGGAGCCAAGGGCGTAATCGGCATGTTTTACCGAATGTTGTAAGGAACGAAGGGCGCTTTCCAGCCGTTCGTTTTTGAAGTGTAACAATCCCAACATAAAATACAGGGCAGCGTGATCGAAGCCAGCATCCAGGGCACCTTCCAGCTCTTCGGCGGCTTGCACATCCTGGCCCTTGGTCACCAGGTCAATCGCCTGACCCAGATGCAGGACGACTTTGGTTTGTTCCGCTTGTTGCAAGGAGAGGGCGCCAGTGCCGCGGACGATGGCCGTCAGGCCGCGCCGCTCTCTGGCGGCGGGACTATCGTCGGAGTAGTCGAAGAGAATCTCTGCCAGTTTGGTTAACGCTTTTTGGCGGGTCTCCGCTACCGGGTCCAGGCCGGAGGCGGCGCGCTTGGGTTCCTGCATTTGTTTGACCTGCGCCATGCGGATCGGCCCGGTGCCGCCTTTGCCACGTACCGGCTTCGGTAACAGTTGACCGGTTTTGAGCAGGGTCTGTGCCTGGCGGGCTTCCGCGCTGGTCGGTAACAAGGCCAGGGCTTTTTCGACCAATTCCTGGGCTTTGGCGGCGTTCCCTGCCCGTTGAAGCAAACTGGCCACCGCCAGGTATTCGGTGACGGCCTGTTGGGTGTGTCCTAGCCGCTCATGGACGAGCGCCAGGCGGGAGTGCGCGATGGCGTGGTCGGGGTTGAGGGTGGTGACCCGAATCCAGTTTTCGGTGGCCTTTTCCAGGTCGCGTTGCCGCAAGTAGAGTTCGGCGGCTTGCATGGCGGCTTCGATCGCCCCGTTCAGGTCGCCGAGACGCTCAGAAAGTTGAGCCACTTTTTCAAAGGCGATAGGGTCGGTTGGCGAAAGTTTGGCCACCTGACGGTAAATTTGCAGGGCTTCCTCGAATTGCCCCAATTGGTAAAGCGCCAGCCCCAGGCTGTTGAGTGCCTTGGGGTGATCAGGAAATTCCTGTAAGGCGCGTCGATAGGCCACCACCGCCTTTTCCCATTCCTGGTCCCAGGCGGCTGAGTGGCCTTCATTCATGGCTTTTTGAAAGAGATCTTCGCGTCCGGGCATAGGGCTATGATAACTCAAAATTGAAAAACTTTCATTCGACGGGGAACATTTCACCCCAATTGTGCCCCCAACGAGCCTCGGTGGAGAGGGGAATGCTCAAGGGATAGGCTGATCCCATCGTCTCTTGTACCACTTGGGTGGTGACCTTCATTTCTTCTTGAGGGCATTCCAGCACAATTTCATCATGGACCTGCAAGAGCATTTTCCCGCTCAGGCCGGCCTGTTGCAGAGCCAGGGGGATGCGGAGCATGGCGATTTTCATGATGTCGGCGGCAGTACCTTGAATGGGAGCGTTGATGGCTTCACGCTCTTCGCGGTTTTTGCTGGCGTTGTTCGAACGGCTTTGCAGCGCAGGAAAGTAGCGCCGCCGCCCCAGCAGGGTTTCCACATAGCCCAGACGGGCTGCCTGCTGTCGAATACCATCGAGATATTTCTTGATCCCCGGAAAGCGCCGGAAGTAGGCAGCCACAAATTCCTCTGCCTCGGCCAGAGTTAGATCCGTGGAGCGGGTTAGCCCAAAGGGAGACATACCGTAAATCAGGCCAAAGTTGATCGCTTTGGCATGGCGGCGCATTTCCTTGGTCACCGCATCCAGGCTAACGCCGTAAATGGCTGCGGCGGTGGTGGCGTGAATATCTTGCCCGGCGCGGAAGGCGGCCAGCATAGCCTCGTCTTGCGCCATGTGGGCAACGATACGCAATTCGATTTGCGAATAATCCACCGAAAGCAGCACGTTGCCGGGGCCGGCGATGAATCCTTTGCGAATGCGGCGACCTTCCTCGGTGCGGATGGGGATATTTTGCAGATTCGGGTTGGAGGAGGAAAGCCGGCCGGTGACGGCGCCGGTCTGACTGTAGGAGGTGTGGACGCGGCCCGTTTCGGGATTCACCGCCGCGGGTAGGGCATCCACATATGTGGATTTGAGCTTGGAGAGTTCACGGTGCTCCAGCACCAGGTCCACAACCGGATGTTGCCCACGCAGGGCCTCCAGCACGTCGGCGGAGGTGGAAAAATGGCCGCTGGCGGTTTTTCGCCCGCGATCCGGCGGTTCGAGGCCGAGACGCTTGAAGAGAATATCCGAAAGCTGCTGGGTGGAGTTGATGTTGAATGGCACGCCCACCAGGGCAAAGACTTGCGTTTCGATCTCCGCCATGCGTCGGGAGAGTTCGCTGGACATTTCCTGGAAGAAGGACAGGTCGAGTAAGACACCGGTCATTTCCATCTCTGCCAGCACGGGCACCAGCGGCATTTCGATCTCGTTCAACAATTTCAACCCATTGACACGCTCCAGTTCGGCGCGCAAGATGGGCATCAGGCGTAGTGTGGTCTCGGCATCGGCGGCTGCATAATCGGCCACGACCTCCACCGGGATCTCCGCCATGCTGCGCTGATTCTTGCCCGTCCCGATCAGGTCTTCAATCGGCGTCATCTCTTCGCCAAGGCGGGCGCGAGCCAGGTTTTTCAGGCCCAGGTTGCGCGAGTTGGGGTCCACCAAAAATTCGGCCAACATGGTGTCGAACACCAGCGGAGCGACGCGCAGGCCATGCCGTGCCAGCACAATGTAATCGTATTTGGCGTGATGGGCAATTTTGCCGATGGTAGGATGAGTCAGCGCCGGGCGCAAGGCCATCAGCACCTGTTCCAACGGCAGATTGGTGCCAGTCGAATGCCCGATGGGGATGTAGTACCCCTCTCCTTCCTGAATAGACAGCGAAATACCCACCAAAGCGGCCTGCATCTCGTCGGTGGAGGTGGTTTCGGTATCGAAGGAAATGATTGGGGCTTTTTCCAGGGCGTTGGCCAGGGCGGTGAGGGCTTCGGGGGTATCTACAGTGTGAACATGCAGATTGGGGCGGGCAGTAGGCGCGATCTGCACAATTGCGGGGGCCTCGGCAAAGAGGGGCATCTGGTGGGCGGCTCCTGGCCCGGATGAGAAGGAGGGCGCGGCCTCCCCCCGCATTTTTTCCAACGTTTTGAGCAGCGAACGGAATTCCAGTTCTTTGAAGAGCGCCTCCAGCGGGGCAGGGTCGAAGGTGCCGGTGTGGGCTTTGCTCAAGTCAAGTTCGATGGGTAGATCGGTGCGAATGCGAGCCAGTTCGCGGCTCAAATAGGCCGAGTCGCGTCCGCTTTCCAGGCGGCTGCGCCAGCGCGGCTCGATTTCTTCGAGGTGGGCGTAGATGTTATCGAGGGTGTCGTACTTTTGTAGCAGGGCAATGGCCGTTTTTTCGCCCACCCCAGGCACGCCGGGGATGTTATCGGATTTGTCGCCGACCAGGGCTTTGTAATCCACAACCTGATCGGGGCGCACGCCCAATTTGCGGATCACATCTTCGGCGGTGATGTAGGTTTGGTCATCGCCGGCCAGGTACACGGCGGTTCGCTCATTGACCAGCTGGAGGAGGTCGCGGTCGCCGGTGATGATTTTTGCCCCCAGGCCTTGTTCCGCGGCCTGGCGAGCGATGGAGCCCAGGACGTCGTCGGCCTCGTATCCCTCCATTTCGAGGCGCGGGATGTTGAAAGCATCTACCATCTGGCGGATGCGTTCAATTTGTGGGCTGAGATCATCGGGCATTTTGGCACGGGTGGCTTTGTAAGCCGGAAAGAGGTCGTCGCGGAAGGTCTTGCCGGTATCGAAAGCCACGGCCAGGTATTCGGGTCTTTCCTGTTCCAGGATGCGCAATAATTCGCGGGCAAAGCCGTAGGTGCCGGCGGTCGGCTCGCCTTTGGATGTTTGCCAGCGCTGGCTGGTGGTGCCAGCAGTGAGGGCAAAGTACATGCGGTAGGCCAGGGCATGGCCGTCTATCAGGTAAAGTGTTGGTGGCATAGGCGCAAAGGATTTACCGGAACAAAAGCGCAGAGCGGAAACAACAGGGTGAATTCACGCTCTGCGAAAAAGGGTGAAGAACACGGTGCGTTACGAACGCGGGCGAGAAATTCCCTGGCGTTCTCGCGTTTGACGGATGTAATCGCGCACCAGCTGGGGTGGGTGTGGTTGGCTGCCACCCATGATCAGGTAGCCAGGCGCCCAGAAGTCGCCGGAGGGGTTTTCCTTTTTCAGGCGCGGAAATTCGGCGAAGATTTTGTCGGAGGTTTGCTGGCGCATGATGCGCATGAGGTAGCCGGGCGAGGTGTTCGGTTGTACGTTGACTACCCATTGCAGGTATTCGGGACGCACGGCGAGGAATTCCAGCCGCCAGCCAAAAGCTACGCAAATGGCAGGTAGCCATTCGGAGAGCTTGTCGGCCAGGTCGCCGGTGAGGTAGTGAGAGGAGAAGCGCGGGACGAGCAGGCAGGCATAGGTGAGGTGGTAGAGGCCGGC
>DAOUAN010000081.1:0-2921 GCA_034433385.1 Anaerolineales bacterium
GATATTCAACGATTGGTCAGCCCGCGACGTGCAACGCCAAGAGATGAAAGTCGGCCTGGGCCCCGCCAAAGGAAAAGACTTTGCCTCCTCGTTCGGCCCCTACATCGTCACCCCCGATGAACTGGCCGATCGTGCCACCGGACGGCCGGGCGTCTTCGCCCTGGAGATGATGGCCCGAGTCAACGGCGTGACACGCTCACAAGGCAACTTCAAAGATATGTACTGGTCCTTTGGTGAGATCATCGCCCGGGCTTCCGCTTCAGTTGAATTGCTTCCAGGCGATGTGATCGGCTCCGGCACGGTCGGAACCGGCTGTCTGCTCGAACTGACGCGAGGGCAAGGCCCCTGGCTTCAACCGGGCGATGTCGTCGAACTGGAGATCGAGCGCCTGGGTGTGCTGAGCAATCAAGTTGCCCAAAAAGCATCGCCCAAATAGACATTGCAAAAAGCAAAAACCTTTATCTGCACTCAGGCGCGGCTCTTTCGGCAGCGAATCTTCACAAATTTCTCGGAAACATTCGCGCCATTCGATGCAGAAAATGAAAAATCAAACACCAATGATTCTCTCAAAATCAAAAACAGGTGTATAGTATAGACAACATTCCTGCGATTTTGAGAGGACAACATGGATCAAAAACGCAAACTTGCAACTGAAACCGGCCTCTACACGCGCGATGTTTTCCAGGTGCTGTTTGAGTACGAAGTTTCCCGAGCACAGCGCTACCCCACTCCGTTGACTTTGCTTTGCATATCCCTCGAAACCGAAGGTCAAAGCCCCGAAGCGCTACAGCAGGCCCGGC
This sequence comes from Anaerolineales bacterium, assembly GCA_034433385.1. Lineage (GTDB taxonomy): Bacteria > Chloroflexota > Anaerolineae > Anaerolineales > Villigracilaceae > DAOUAN01. Next base: position 801 of record DAOUAN010000081.1, read on the forward strand.
AGGCGCTCATCGAAATTTTAGGGCGACATCTGCGCGTCTCCGATGTTCCAGCCTACTACGGAGATGACTTTGTCGTCTTGCTCCCCGGCACCGACGAGCTTGGCGGACGGACCGTGGCGGAACGCATCCTGGGGCGCTTCCGTACCACCCAAAAGTTCACCGACCGCTTGACACGCATGAACGTTTACATTGGCCTGGCCTGGCGCGAAAGCGGCTCTAGCATCTCTGCTGAGCAACTGCTGGCCGAAGCCACGGTCGCCATGAATGAGGCCAGAATTCGTAAAAGTTTTACCTATCTCTGCTTTTCAGAAATCGCCGACCAGCTTCCCAAGCCGTAAAAACCAACACGCCTACAGCCCAGTGAGGCCCCGGCCCTGCCTAAAAGCACATATTATCCCTTTATCCGTAGAATGACTTCTGGAGGTCCCCATGCCCTTCTATCACAAGCTCGGTGAGATTCCCCACAAACGTCACACCCAATTTCGCAAGCCAGATGGGAGCCTCTACCGTGAAGAATTAATGGGGCTGGAGGGATTTTCCTCCCTCCAGTCCATTCTTTACCATCACTTTTTACCTCCGCGCGTAAAAGAAATCACCGATCTGGGGCCTGCCCGACCCGAATTTGTGGACTTTGGCCCTATTCGTCATCGTGCCTTTCGCACTGCCCAACTTCCCTCGAAGGGAGATCCCTTACAAGCCCGCCTGCCGTTGCTCGGCAATCATGATGTGATTCTCAGTGTCAGCGTTGCCAGCGAAAGCATGGATTATTTTTACCGCAATGCCCAGGCCTACGAAGTCTGGTGGGTGCACGAAGGGAGCGGCACCTTCCAATCGCAATTTGGGAATCTGGCCTTCCGCAAAGGCGACTACATCGTCATCCCCTTTGGCACCACCTGGCAAATGCTTTTGAATGAACCCTCGCGCTTTTTCACCATCGAAGCCCCCAGCCAAATTGAGCCACCCAAGCGGTATCGTAACGCCTACGGCCAGATGTTGGAACATGCGCCCTACTGCGAACGCGACATCCGCCTGCCCGAAACACTCGAAACCCATACCGAGCGGGGTGAATTCGAAGTGCGTATCAAAGTGCGCGATCGGCTCACCCGCCACATTCTGGATCACCACCCCTTCGATGTCGTTGGCTGGGATGGCTATTTGTATCCGTGGATCTTCAACATCGAAGATTTCGAGCCGATCACCGGCCGTATCCATCAACCGCCGCCCGTTCACCAGACCTTCGAGGGGCACAACTTCGTGGTGTGTTCTTTCGTGCCGCGGCTGTTTGACTACCACCCCGAAGCGATCCCCGCGCCGTACAACCACTCTAACGTGAACTCAGACGAGGTCATATACTACGCCGAGGGCAACTTCATGAGCCGTAAGGGCATTGACCGCTGTGACATTTCCCTGCACCCCTACGGCCTGCCGCACGGTCCGCAGCCCGGCATGACCGAAGCCAGCATTGGCAAAAAAGAGACGCAGGAACTGGCAGTGATGGTGGACACGTTTTACCCGCTGAATCTCACCCGCGAGGCGCTCCAATGCGAGAAGCCAGAATACCAGTCCACATGGCTGGAAGGAAGCGGAGAATGAAATAGTCATGATTTGCAATAGCCAACTCCGCACCGAATGACACGAATATGACAAATTTTCTTCGGGAAATTCGTGAAAATTCGATGTAAAAGAGAACTGAACCTTGTTGCAGATAAAGTCTAATGCCCAGGCAGGACTTCTGCCCAAATTCGCAAGCACCCAAAATACACAAAGGAAGTGCAGATGACTAAACTTCGCACCCTTCTGACGATTCTGACGTTGCTCAGCGCCATCCTTGCCTGCAATTTCCCCGCGAGCGAACAACAAAACCCCTCAGAAGTGCAAACCTCCATCGCTCAAACTGTGGAAGCCCTGCTGCGTACCACACCATCAGCCCTTCCTTCTCCCCTGGCAACCACAGCTCTAGCCGAGACACAAAGCACGCCCTCGGCCCCCATCACCGGCACTCCCCCCACCATCACCCCTACGTATTCCACACCCATGCTCACCGTCAGCGAGCAGACCAATTGCCGCTCCGGCCCAGGGCAAAATTACGAGATTCTCACCGTCGTCTTTCCCGGCCAGCAG
>DAOUAN010000082.1:0-25912 GCA_034433385.1 Anaerolineales bacterium
TTCGTTTTGGCTTTGCTCTGCTTCACCCGGCACAAAACCGATGCGCGGTGTGCTCTTTTTGGGCGTCACTTTGCCAGAAAGAAGGCGCTCGATGAATTCCCCTGTAGTTTCTTCCAGGCCAAAACCCGGTCCGATTAGCATCGCTGTGGGGCGATTGAGATTTTCGAGCAACACGTCGGCCGCATCGCGAGCAATGACACCAAGCTCATGAGGGAGAAGCAGCCAGGTGGCTTCGGGGAATTGGCCAGCCAAAGCGCTATGCAACGGAGCAGGTACAGCCAGCGTGACCAGACCCGCCCCAACGCGATAAGCAGCTTTTCCAGCCAGCAGGGCTGCTCCGGTGTAATTGAGCGACCCTGCCACAATCAGCGCCGTGCCAAATGTTCCCTTGTGGGCATCAGCAGGGCGAGCCGGCAAACTATTGGCTACATCTTCCATTTCAACCACATAGCGCTGGACATTTTTCCAGGAGGCAAGATCCTCGCTCAGGCCAATATCCACCGCCACCAGCTCACCCACTCGCTCGAAAGCAGGGAGTTTGAGCAGCCCCTGTTTGGCTGCCGCCATGGTGACGGTCAAATCGGCCGGCAGACATTCTTCGGCCGTCTCGCCGGTATCACAATCCACACCTGAAGGGCAATCTACGGCGACCACAAAAGGCGGCCATTCCAATTCGGCCAGAGCGTTTTGGGCCACCTGCAAGGGACGGGCGATTTCTGCCTTGAGCGGTAGCTTGATGCCGGTGCCCAGGACACCATCCAGGAGTACATCGGTCATTTCAATCCAGGAAACCAGGGTGGCAAACTCTGCATCGTCTTCAACGGAACAGATTTCGCCACCTGCCTTTTCCAGGCGCTGAATTAAATCATCGCCTTTCGCCTTGCGCTTGATGAGATAGGCGCGGGCTTTCCAGCCTTCGACTGCCAGGCGCTCCAAAGCGACCAGCGTATCACCGCCGTTGTTGCCTGGCCCAACCAGCCCCAGCACCTGGATTTCTTCTTCTTTGTCCAACGGCAATTCCAAAACAATTTCTGCCAGACCACGCCCAGCGTTTTCCATCATTTGAGCATAAGTCAGGCCACTGGAATCGGCCTCCTGTTCGATGGCTCGCATTTCAGCAACAGAGACAAGTTTCATGGCAACCATCCTTTTATGTCTGATCAATCGTTTTCAGCATCGCCCAGGTAAAACGTGCCGTGCGTTCCAGCATGGTGGGATCAATGTTTTCCATTGTGTCACTCAGGCGATGCCAGTTGGGAAGATAGCCCTGTTCATTGTACCCCATCAGGCAAAGCGCATTGTAGCCATTATTGCGCAGGGTAGAGACTTCTTCCAAAATCAGCATGGGACGTCCGCTAACATTCAAAGCAGGATTGGCCTGAGCGGTTTGCTGCGCCAATTGCAAGATTTCTTCCCCTGGTTCATACTCGCTCAGGTAACTCACGCCATGCCGGGTAGCAAAACACAATTGGCCGGCGCCCACCAATTCGAGATCAATCCAATAGGTGTTTTCTTTAGGTGGGCGATACTGCTGGAGATAAGCCTGCAAGCCATGATGGCCCACTTCTTCACAGCCCGTAAAAAGAAAGGTCACGTCAGATTGTGCCAGCGGCTCGGCCAACAATTTCTCGGCAAGCGCCAGGGCAACGACCACCGCCGAGGCATTGTCGTTTGCGCCTTCGACCGTAGGCTGAAATTCATCTGCCCACAAGCCGAGCAGGACAATCAGCAAAAAGATCAGCCCGACGAGCTGGAACCAGAACAAATTCCAGCCCAAAAGCGCCTGCAGCCAGAAAGAAAGGCCAGCCAGCGCCAGCAACACCACCGAGCCCGTCTCCATGGGTTTCATCAGCGCCGGAAGGGACGGCGGGAAGGTAAAACGCTGTTTGTTCGCGTCCAAATGCGCCAGGATAAAAATGCGCTTGTGGGCAGGTTGCCGGGCAGGCACAGTAGCCACTACGTTGCGACCCTCGTGGCGGGCAATCAGCGGTTGGAAGAACGGCGGGATGGTGCGCAGTAAATTACGGATGGTGTACGCCGAGAGGAACAAAAGCGCTCCGCCCAACCACGGACCAATCACTCCGGCCCACCAGCCGACCAGGAAGCCCAACACGCCAAGCAGGGCGGCGATGGTAGCAGGCAACCCCAGGGTGGTAATGCCTTTATACGGCTGAAGGATTACATCGTTTACACCTGATCGTCGAAGCACATCAGCCACGTATTCAGCGGCTTTATGTTCTCCTTCGCCGGTAGGAACCCGAGGCGGCAATTCTTTGCACAAGATGCGCATGTGCTCCAGCATGGGAGCAGCAGCAAAATCAGGGGTCATGTCTCCTCCACTATTTCCAAAGATCAAGGGCTATGTCGGCCAGGCCCAAAGCCAGGAGACGCTCTCTCGTCGGGCGCCCCGTCGCGGGGTCCCAGCCGCGAACCGCATAGTAAGCTTGCAGCATCGCCGCAAGATCAGGGACAAATCCGGCCGCGCCACCGTCGGCATAGGGTTCCAGTAAGGCTTTGGGCAAGCGGTCATGGGCAGCGGTTAAGCCCAGGCGGTGATTGATCGCCCGCTTCAGGTTCCAGCCGCGTTCTCCGGCGCGAAGCATGTCGTCTGGCGTCCAATCCAGGCCGGTAGCGGCGTTGATTAGCGCTACCTGCATGGCGGCAGGCACATTGGCAAAGATGCACATCACCAGGGAGTTATAGACTGTGCGCCAGTCCTGATGGCGAGCCACATTGGCCGCCTTCTCGGCCTGAGCATGGCGCGAGTAATATTCAATGCCCAGTTCTTCGTTGGTGTGCCCCCAATCTACAAAGAAATAGTCCGATTGATTGTGGCAGGCGCCGCGCGGGCTGGTAGCATAGACCAGGGCCATGCCCGAAACGCCGCGTGGATCGTGGTAGGCCACTTCCAGGCCATTGACCTGCACGGCATCTTCTTCAGCGTCAAAGCGGGCACCAAAGCGGCGCGAGCCTTCTGCCAACAGATTGCCCACCCCTTCGCGATGGGCAATGCGGTGAATCAGCTGTTCGACGACGCCTATATCGCCCCATTGCAGACGCAGGCCGTCGGTATCCGCTTCGCTGATCACGCCTTTTTCGAACAGGTGAAACGCCAGCCCAATGGTGTTGCCAGTGCTGATGGTATCCATACCGTAACGGTCGCACAACTCACCCAGGTGAACGATGGCTTCCAGGTCTTCGATCAGCAAATTCGGGCCAAAACTGACGATAGTTTCGTATTCAGGTCCTTTGCGCTTTGCTCCGCCTCCCAGCCGAACCACCCGCCCGCAGGCGATGACACAGCCATGGCAGGCGCTCCTCCCACTCAGGATCGTTTCTGCCATCGTGGCGCCGGAGATTTGATCCACGCCAGCAAAATGTCCCTGGTGATAATAGCGGGCTGGCATGGCGCCCAAATATTCGCTGTAGTTGGCTGCGCCTGCCGTGCCCAATTCACCCAGCACCTGCGATTCATTATCTTGTTTGAGTGCACGGTTGGCCTCCGAGCGCAAGGCGGCATAGCGAGCCCGGTCAAAGAGAGGGATTTCTTTCTCACCGCGCACCGCTACCGCTTTGAGATTTTTGCTGCCCATCACCGCCCCCAGGCCCGTACGCCCGGCAAACCGTCCATGGTCACACATGATGGAAGCGAACAAGACGCCATTCTCGCCCGCCGGTCCGATGGCACAGACACGAGCAGCCTTTTCGCCGATCTCGCTGCGGATCGCTTCCTGGACCTGGTAGGAATCCACCCCCCATAGGCGCTTCGCTTCCCGGATCTCCACCTGGTCGCCGTGAATCCAGAGATACACCGGCTCGGCGGCTCTTCCCGTGATCCACAAGCCGTCATAGCCAGCCGAACGCAATTCCGGCCCCCAAAAGCCGCCAATGTTGGATTCGGCCCATAGGCCGGTAGCCGCCCCCTTTCCGCAGATGACGAAGCGCCCTGTCGTCGGGCCGATCGTTCCGGTCAAGGGGCCAGTCATGAAGAGGAGGGGCGCCTGCGGCGAAAGGGGGTCCAAATCCGGGGTGAGCGAAGTGTAGAGCAGACGTGCCGCTAGCGAGGCACCGCCTAACAAAGATTGCTCCCACTCCCGTGGGATGGGATATTCCCCTACCTTGCCTGTGGACAAATCGACCGTAAGAATGGGTTGCATGAGGACCTCGGATTAGAGGATTTCTGTAGTCACTTCCTGAGCGCAACGGACAAAATCCAATACTGTTGGCACATTACGCATCATGTACCCCATACTGCCCTGCACTTTCAGTTTACTGGTCATCATGGCAGTCATTGGATTCAGCTTGCCGGTAAGAATGGCGACAATATCATCGTAACGGGCGCGCAAAATAAACGCGACTTCCGGATATTCATCCAGGTTGACCCCATAAGCAACCTGACGACATTTTCCATGCCAGAGATCCAGATAAATATTTAGTTTTTCTTTGAGATTGCCATCCGGCTCAATGGAAATGACGAGATCGCCCTCCCAATTCTTAGCGATTTCTCCATAGCGGGCATCGTTGTTGAGCTTTTCGCGCAAAAGATCGAGCCATTCAGCACTGGGAAAAATGGCAGACATATTGACCATCCTTGGGGTGGAATGAATACGCCACCAGCAAATCAGCTTCCTCTCTCCAGTGGCAAATGAATTTTACCATTTGAACTTTCAGCAAAATAAAGCACGATTGTCATTACGAGCCGCGGAAGGCGGCGAAGCAATCTCCGCGCTCATCCGGCGGACTGCTTACCACAGGCACGCGGCACGGTCGGCAGCCTTTCTGGTCGCCTCGCAGTGACACAGCAACGTGTTCGCAACAAAGCAAGTGCAAAATTGCGTCCCCAGCAATTCCAAATCTGAAACGTAGATTTTCAAGCAGAGCGGCGAGCCGCAGCCAAATGTCACTGCGAGGAGCGCAGCGACGAAGCAGTCTCCTCGCCTGATGGGAGATTGCTTCCCCCACGCTTCACTCGGGGCAGGCGCTTCGCTCGCAATGACGGCAGGAGACAAAATCTTCGCGGTCATGATAGATTTTCAAGAGCAATACTGGTCATTGCGAACCCCTGAAAGGGGCGAAATATGGGCTTTAAGAGATGGCTTCGGGCACTTCGCACCGTTGCCCCCATCCGTTTTCGTGGGAGAAATGCAGACCTGATCTTGTCCCGTCTGGCGCTTCAAACACCCCATCCCCCCGCCCCCTTCCCCGCAGACTCACGACGCTCACGGCACATGCCTTTTGCGGGGAAGGGGGATGGAGGCTGCGGAGGGAAGGGGCGCACGGCGCCCCTTCCCTCCGCAGGGCTTTCCTCTCCCCCGTCCGAGATGAACGTTGCGCTGCATGGGTTCACAGACGGGGGGAAAACAATCCAGGAATCGCGATGGTTTTGGCCCCTGAGTGGGGCAAAAATTCTAAAAACCGGCTTAAAAAATGAGTGAACCATGAGCAATACTTTTGGCAAGATTTTGTGTTCTTTGTTTTGGTAACTTTCTTTGGAACTCAATCTTGACAAATGCTCAAAATGGTCTATGCTTATGCAAATTGGACTGGTAGTAAGGTTGCCAGCACATCGTTCAGGAAAGGAGGCTGAGGAGCATTCAAAATCAAGAGTCACATCATCAGCCGTCCACTTTCAAAATTTCAAATTCTTGGAGGAGAAAATGAAAAAATCATTGCTCGTGATCAGCCTGCTCACCGTAATAGCCCTGATCCTGACTGCCTGCGGCGGTAGCGCCAAACCGACTACGCTTCTGGATGCCATCAAGAAGCGCGGCTACATCCTCGTCTCCACAGACCCGAACTACGCTCCGCAATCTTTTCTGAACACCGAAGGCAAACGTCCCGCCAACACCAAATGCCCGTCGGACGCTCTTACGACCGCCGAAATGCAGGGCTTCGATGTGGATGTGGCCAAAGCCATCGGTGATGCCCTGGGGGTAGAAACCTGTTTTGCCACCCCCTCCTGGGATGCCATCACCGCCGGCAATTGGGCCGATAAATGGGACATCAGCGTCGGCTCGATGACCATTAAACCCGCCCGCCAGAAGGTGCTCGACTTCAGCGTGCCCTATTACTATACCCCTGCCGTCATCGCTGTGCGCTCCGATTCGACCTTCGCCTCCCTGGATGATCTGGCCGGCAAAGCCCTTTGCGTTGGCGCCGCGACCACCTACGAAGATTGGCTTAACGGCGTGCTGGACATCCGCCCCGAGGACATTTATGCTCAACCCCCGGCCAATGTGACCGTCGTCCCGCTGGAGACCGATCAAGAATGTGCCCAGGCTCTGGCTGCCGGGCGCCAGGACTTCGTTGGCTATGTGACCTCCCAAACGGTGGTGAACGCCAACATCGCTGCTGGCTTGCCGGTCAAACAGCTCGGCTCCCCGGTCTTCTCGGAAAACCTGGCGGCCGCCTTCGACAAGGCATCCAGCCTGCCCACCGACACGCTGCGCGCCGAAGTGGACCGTATCATCACCGAAATGCACCAGAACGGAACCCTATCCCAGCTTTCCATCAAATGGTTCGGTTCTGATCTGACACAAGCCCCCAAGTAACTCTGAACAAAGGGGAAGTGGCCTGCACGCCACTTCCCCTTTCTCTAATCCATAGGTTTGGGAGACTTCCCGATGGGATCCTTTAGCGCAAGTAAAAAAAGCCAAACAAAATCACAGGCAGATTTGTTATTTGAAGCCCAACAAAGAAAAGAGCGGCAATTTCGTGTCAATGTAGGCATTTCCTGGGCCATCTTGCTCTTGTTGCTCATTTTGATGTTCAGCGGCGAAAATTTACCCGGCAATATCAAAGGCATTCACCTGGATACCGCCTTCATGCGCGACAACCTTTCGTTTATCGCTGGCGGCATCTGGCAAACGATTTACCTTTCCATCCTTTCGATCAGCCTGGCGACCGTGCTGGCTCTGCTGGCAGCCCTGGGACGGTTGTCCACCGTTCCACCGATCTATGCGCTCAGCACTTTTTACGTCTCCCTTATTCGGGGCACACCGCTTTACCTGCAAATTTTCTTCTTCTTCCTCGCCCTCCCCCAACTGGGCATCATTTTACCGGGGCTGTGGGCTGGCGTGCTGGCACTTGGCCTGAACTACGGTGCCTACATGAGTGAGATCTTTCGTGCCGGCCTGGCCTCGGTAGGAAAAGGTCAACGCGAAGCAGCAATGGCCCTGGGGATGACCCCCGCACAAACCATGCGGCGCATCGTCCTGCCGCAGGCGCTCCGCTTCGCCATTCCGCCCACCGGTAACGAATTCATCGCCATGACCAAGGATTCGGCGCTGGTCTCCGCAACTGGCTTTGTTCACGAAATCATGTGGCGCGCTACCAAAGTTGGCCGCGCTCAATTCCACAACCTGGAAGCGCTGATCATGGCCGCCATTTTTTACTGGGTGATGACCCTGGTGCTTACGGCCATTCAAAGCCGCATCGAAGCAGCCCTTTCCAAGGGAGAACGCTGAAATGTACCCGATTGTCAAAATCTCTAACCTTAACAAATACTTTGGCCGCCTGCATGTGCTCAAAGATATTTCCCTGGAAGTCAAACCGCGCGAGGTCGTTTGCATCATCGGGCGGAGCGGCTCGGGGAAAAGCACATTGCTGCGTTGCATTAACTTCCTTGAAGAACCCTCCAGTGGCACCATCGAAGTAGATGGCCTGGTCGCCGAGGGGGGCGCCAAAGGCAAAGAACATCGCCAAAAAGTGCACGATATTCGCCTGAAAACCGGCATGGTCTTCCAGGAATTTAACCTATTCCCCCACTTGAGCGTGCTGGAAAACGTCATCGAAGGACCAATCACCGTCAAAAAAATGGATCGCGCCCGCGCCATTGAACTGGCCGAAATGAACCTGGACCGCGTCGGAATGCTCTTCAAAAAAGACGAGTACCCCAATCGCCTCTCCGGCGGACAAAAACAACGCGTTGCCATCGCCCGCGCCCTCGCCATGGAACCCAAAGTCATGTTGTTCGACGAACCCACCTCCGCCCTCGACCCCGAACTGATCGGCGAGGTGCTCAACGTGATGAAAAAGGTCGCTCAGGAAGGCATGACCATGCTGGTCGTCACCCACGAAATGGGCTTTGCCCGCGAAGTGGCCGATCGTGTCCTGGTAATGGCCGAGGGCCAGATCATTGAAGAAAACACACCCGCCGAACTCTTCGCCCATCCCAAAGACCCGCGCACCCAGGCCCTGATTGACCGTTACCGCACAGGTGGCCACGGATGATCATTGCCGTCACCCGCCAGGTCAGCCCACGCCTGGCCGAATGTGAACTCACCCACATTGAGCGCCTGCCGATTGACCTGAATCTGGCTCGTCAACAACACAGGCAATACAACCAGGCGCTGCGTCAACTGGGCTGTCAGGTGATTGAACTCCCCGCCGAGGCCGATCTCCCCGATTCGGTCTTCGTCGAAGATACGGCCATCATCCTGCCCGAAATCGCGGTCATTACCCGACCCGGAGCGGATTCCCGCAAACCCGAAGTCGAATCCATCGCTCCGGTGCTTTCCCGCTACCGCCCACTGGCTCACATCCAGCCGCCGGCGACACTCGATGGCGGTGACGTGCTCGTGCTTGGCAAAAAAATCTTTGTCGGCCTCTCCACACGCAGCAACCCTCCAGCCATCGTACAATTGCAAAAAATACTTGCTGGCTATGGCTACCAGGTTGATGGCATCCACCTGCACGACTGCCTGCACCTGAAATCTGCTGTCACCCGCCTCGATGACCAAACCCTGCTGATCAACCGCGCCTGGGTAGATACCAAACCCTTTGAGCACTACCACCTGATTGATGTGGACCCTGATGAGCCGTTTGGCGCCAACTGTCTATCGATCGGCGGAGTCGTTTTGTATCCTTCTGCTTTTCCCAAAACCCTGCAAAGAATCAGAGAACAGGGTTTTTCAGTGCTGACCGTAGATGTTTCCGAACTGGCCAAGGCCGAAGGTGCTATTACCTGCTGCAGTCTGATTCTTGAGGATGCTGCCAGGACGTAAACATTGCATTTATCCGCATTTTGGATATAATCAGCAGCATGAGCATGTTAAACCCGCTGCCGTCCCCGCGCATTTGCAAAACCTCCGCCTGGTCTGGATAGGTTTACTTTGTCATTCCCAAACGGCTCCCAGACCTGGCGAGCCGTTTTTTTTATTCACTATTTCCTGAGCGGTTTTCAGGCAAAACTGCAAACGAACAAAACTCGTCATTGGGAGATGGAATGAAAATCAGTGTCTTTGGCGGCTCTCAACCCAAAGAAGGTGATGCGGCCTACGAAGAAGCCCGTCTGCTGGGCAGGCTCCTGGCAGAGGGCGGACACACCGTGATGACCGGCGGCTACATCGGCACCATGGAGGCCGTCTCGCGCGGTGCAGCCGAAGCGGGCGGACGCGTCATCGGCGTGACCTGCGCTGAGATCGAACGCTGGCGCCCCGTTGGGCCGAATCGGTGGGTGAGCGAAGAATGGAGACAAGAAACGCTCATCGAGCGGTTGCAGGTGCTCATCCGGGAATGCGATGCGGCACTGGCCTTGCCCGGCGGCCCTGGCACATTGACCGAGATCGCCCTCACCTGGAATCTCATGATCGTGGAGGCGATTCACCGGAGGCCGTTGATCCTGATTGGGGACGGCTGGCAGAACGTCTTCAATCAGGTGTTTACCAGTCTTGGAGAATACGTTTCCCCCGGTCAACGCCAACTTCTCCAGTTTGCGCCCGATGTCGCTTCTGCCGTTCGCTTGCTCACAAACTAACTAAATTCACGAGGAAACCATGGCTGAAGAAAAACTCCCTACTCGCGCTGAAAATTTTGCCGAATGGTATAACCAGCTGGTGCTCAAAGCCGAACTGGCCGACTATGCCCCCGTGCGCGGCTGCATGGTGGTACGCCCTTATGGCTGGGCCTTATGGGAAAACATCACCGCCGCGCTGGATCGCCGTTTCAAAGAGACCGGTCACATGAACGCGGCCTTTCCCATGCTCATCCCCATGTCGTTCTTTGAAAAAGAAAAAGAACATGTGGAAGGCTTCTCGCCCGAGCTGGCGGTGGTCACCCACGGTGGTGGGGAAAAACTGGAAGAACCGCTGGTAGTGCGCCCCACTTCTGAGACCATCATCGGCTATATGTACTCGAAATGGATCAAGTCCTGGCGCGATTTGCCCGTGTTGATCAATCAATGGGGTAGCGTGTTGCGTTGGGAATTGCGCACCAAACTCTTTTTACGCACCGCCGAATTCTACTGGCAGGAAGGCCACACCGCCCATGCCACCGCTGAAGAAGCCATCGAGGAAACTTATCGCATCCTTGATCTGTATGCCGACTTTGCCATCAACGATGCTGCCATTCCGGTCATCAAAGGCACCAAGACCGAAAGCGAAAAGTTCGCCGGTGCGGTGTGGACGACCTCCATTGAGGGCATGATGCAGGATAAACGCGCCCTGCAATCGGCTACTTCTCACTATTTTGGGCAAAATTTCGCCCGCGCCTTCAACATCCAATACCTGGACAAAAATAACACCCTGCAATACTGCGAAACAACCTCCTGGGGCCTTTCCACCCGCATGATCGGTGCCATCATCATGACTCACGGGGATGACCAGGGACTGGTCCTGCCGCCCCGCCTGGCGCCTTATCAGGTAGTCATTGTTCCCATCTACAAGAACGATGTCGAGAAAAGCGCCGTGCTGGAAGTGGCACACCGCGTCTTCCAGGAGCTGAAAACCGCCGGCATTCGCTTGCGCATGGACGATCGCGAAGAAGTGACACCTGGCTTCAAATTCAACGATTGGGAAATGCGCGGCGTTCCCTTGCGCATCGAGATCGGCCCCAAAGATGTGGAAAAAGGAACCGTTGCCCTGGCCCGCCGCGATCGCCCTGGCAAAGAGGGCAAGTCCTTCGTCAGCCAGAGCGGTCTCACCGCCACCGTCAGCCAGATGCTCGACGACATTCAGGCCGCCTTGCTGGCCCGGGCAACCGCATTCCGCGATGCCAATATCCACGAACCCAGCACGTACGAAGAATTGCAACAGATTGTTGCCGACGGCTGGGCATTTGCCTGGTGGTGCGGCAACAAGGCCTGCGAAGCCAAAATCAAGGAAGATACCAAAGCCACCAGCCGCAACATCCCCCTCGATCAACCCGGCGGCGAAGGCAAATGTATTGTCTGTGGCTCACCCGCCACGAAGAAAGTCTATTTCGCTCGCGCCTACTAGCGCACCTTATTCCGGGTGTGTCACGCCTCAGAATGACGCCTATCGCGTGACACACCCGCCGTAACAATCCCAGACCCTAAACTATGCCCGCCATTGACCTCGCCCGCCTTCGTAAGCAGGCCACTCGCCTGGCAGATTTTTTCTTCCTGCCTGATGAGTTTCAAAAATATCTGGGCGAGATGCTCGATTTTTACGTCAACCACACCCTGCGCACGGCGCAAAACGTCGCCCCCCTCTCCAATCTCCCCACTTACCGTACACCGCCGCTTGTTTTACGCGCCATTCAAAACGAATTGGCACCTTTGGCCAGCCAACACCCCGCTGCAGCTCTGGATCTGGCCGATCGCTTGTGGGATATGGGCTACCTCGAAACGCGTTTGTTGGCCGCCTTTCTTCTCGGACAAATCCCCCCACAAGAAGAACGTCTGCTGGCTCGCCTCACCGCCTGGTCAGGACAAATCCGTGATCCCAACGTCCGCGCTGCCTTGCTAACCACCAGCCTGGCTCGCCTGCGCAAAGAGACCCCCAACCAATTCTTTGAGCTCGTCGGCGAATGGCTACATCCCTTGCGTCAGCGCACCTGGTCAAATGGCATTCAGGCCCTCCTTCCTCTCATCACGGATCCCGACTTTCACAACCTGCCGGCCATTTTCACCCTGATCGAACCCATTTTGGCAGCCGCGCCGACGACCCTGCAAAACGATTTGCAAGAATTGATCGTAGCCCTTTACCAGGCTTCCCCCAACGAAACGATTTATTTTCTCCAGCAAATCCTGCAAAATACCACCCAGCCAATGACTGCCATCACCTTGCGGCGCATCCTTCCGTCCTTTCCACCTGAGCTGCAATCCGAACTACGTCCTTTGCTACGTACCCCCACGAAAGGAGGCTGATATGCTCCTCACCCTCAACGCCCTGCTGGGCGCTCTCCTGCTCGTCGCCGGGCGGAGAATGTTTTACTTCTTCGTTGGCGTAATGGGCTTCACCATTGGGACCCAATTCGCCGCTCGCTTTTTCCCTGGCCCGGAATGGTTGATCATCGCCATCGGTGTCCTCGCCGGGGTGATCCTGGCCGCCCTCGCCACATCGCTGCGCGCCATCGTCACTGGCATCGTGGGTTTCCTGGCCGGCGGCTCTCTCATGAGCGGCCTGCTGGCTTTTGCCGGAATCCAGCAAGGCATCCTCTTCTGGGTCTTCTACCTCGCCGGCGGCATTCTCGGCATCATCCTGCTCAATCTCATCTTTGAATGGGCGCTCATCACCCTCACATCCTTAATTGGCGCATCACTCCTTACCCCCTATCTTCCCTTGAAAGGCATAGTAAGTGCCCTGCTCTTCCTGGCCTTATTCGTCATCGGCTTCATCATCCAGGCCCTTACCTACACAAAGGACGACCATGATTGACCCCTCCCGCCTGATCTACCTGCACGGGCTGGAAAGCAACAGCCAGAGCGGCAAAGCCCGTCTTTTTGCCCAAAAATACCCGGGCATGCTCACCCCCGATTTTCACGGCTCGTTCGAAGAGCGCATGGCCCAGCTATACCCCCTCCTCGGCGACCGGAACGGCTGGACCATCATCGGCTCGTCCTTCGGCGGCTTGATGGCTGCCGTCTTCGCCTGCGAACGGCCGACTCAAGTCCGAAAGCTGATCCTGCTCGCACCGGCGTTGATCTTGCCCCCCTTCGCTTCGCGGCCGGACCCTGCGCCGGTCTCCGTACCCACGATTCTGATCCACGGCCGACAGGATGACGTCGTCCCCTTCGCCCCGGTGCGTGATCTCGCCGAACGGGCTTTTTCCAACCTGACGATCTACGCCGTAGATGACGACCATCGCCTGCACAAAACCTTCGGCGAGATGGATTGGGATCGCATTCTCGCTTAGCACAAAGGACGTGTATGGATCTGCGTGAAAGCATCTTCTGGCAGGAGACAGTCTCCTGGCCGCTGGCAGAAGAGACCACCCCTCTGCCTGCAAACGTCGAGGTAGCCATCATTGGCGGCGGCTACACCGGTCTTGCCGCGGCGCGGACCCTGGCGCAGCGCGGGGTCCGCGTAGCCGTGCTCGAAGCGCACACGTTGGGCTGGGGCGCCAGTTCGCGCAATGGCGGCATGGTGCTCAGCGGGCTGAAGCTCTCCGCACCGGCCATCGTGCAAAAGTACGGTCGCGACCTGGCCCGTCGCCTGTTTCAGTGCTCCCTCGAGGCCATTGATACCGTTGAGCAAATCATCCGCGAGGAAGGCATTGCGTGTGGCTTTGCCCGCAAGGGACATTTATTGGTCGCCAGTAAACCGGGGCATCAACGCGCTCTGCAACAAGAAGCAGAAGTACTGGAAAAAGAATTCAACCACCCTGTTCGCTTGCTCTCGCCAAACGAGTTGAAGGACGAGATTGATTCAGAAATTTATTTCGGCGGTTTGCTGGACGAGAGCAGCGGAGGGTTGAACCCGGCGCAATACGTCGCCGGGCTGAGCAATGCGGCGCGCAACGCCGGGGCGTCGCTCCACGCCCGGGCACGGGTCACCCGCCTGGGGCGGAGTCTGAATCGCTTCGTCGTCGAAACGGAACGCGGCCAGGTTCACGCCGAACGCGTCCTGGTAGCAACCGCCGGTTACACGGATTCACTCATCCCCTATTTAAATCGCCGTATTTTGCCCATCGGGTCATTCATCATTGCCACGGAAAAGTTGGGAGAGCGGGTCCAGGCACTTCTTCCGCGTCAACGCATGATTTTTGATTCGCGTCACTACCTGAATTATTTTCGCCTGTGGGACGGGCGGCTGATTTTCGGTGGACGGGCAGCCTTTTTCCCCGAAACGGCGGAGACGATTCGCCGGAGCGCAGAAATTTTGCGGCAAGAGATGGTGCGGGTTTTTCCGCAGCTAAAAGACGCACAGGTGGAGTTTGCCTGGGGCGGCACACTAGATTTCGCCCAGGATTTGATGCCGCATGTGGGGGAACATGCCGGGGTAGTTTACGCCCTGGGGTATGCCGGACACGGCGTGGCTTTAGGAACTTATTTGGGGAAGACCGTAGCAGAGGCCATGCTGAAAGGCAACCTTCGAGAACATCCCTTTGCGGCCTATTCGTTTCCGCTGGCGCCTAAGTTCCCCCTGGCGCTTCCCCTGGCTGGCCTGTGGTACAGGTTGTTGGATTGGATTGAATAAACGCTTCCTGGCCTACTCAGGCCGCCTACCCCGCTTCAGAAAATTAATCTGACAATGGCGTAGCGCAGCAAGCCGCAGCCAGATTTGGTTGTCATTGCGAGCGGAGACACTTTCACCCCTATCTCCTTACTCGTACTTAAGCGCCAGCACAGGCGTCATCGTTGCTGCCCGCAATGCCGGATACAGACCAGAGAGCAACCCAATGAGCGTGGCAAAAGCCAGGGCAAAGAGTGGCAACCAGAGGGGCGTATAAACCGCCACCGTAGGGGGCGGGCCGCCTTGTTGGGCCGTCTGAGCGGCAAGATAGGCCAGTGCCAGCACATTGATCGCTGCTCCGGCCAGCCAGCCGATTAGCACCCCTCCCAGCCCACCTAAAAAGCCAATGCCAGCTGCCTCACCCAAAAAAATCGAAAGAACATCCCGGTTGGTAGCGCCTACCGCTTTCATCAGGCCAATCTCACGCGTTCGTTCCAGAATGGCCATCGCCATCGTGTTTGCAATGCCTATGGCCGCGACCAAAAGCGCAATGGCGCCCACCCCACCGAAAATAATTTGGAGCACAAGGTAAAAGTTGTTAATGCCCTGGACGAACGATTGCGGGGTAAAGGCCTGATAGCCCATATTTTTGATCTGATCGGCAATTTCCAAAACCTGCTGGACATCTCCGACTTTGACGATAACCTGGCTATAGCCTTCCTTGTTGTAATTGATGCGCCGCCCCATCGCCCACTCGTTCAAGGCTTTTACGTCATCCAGGCGCATATAAATTGACCAATCCGCCTCCCCTCGTGTTTCCTTCAAGACTCCGGCAACATGATACGTTAAAGTCTTGCGGATTTCTTTGCCCTGCTGATCCCATTTTATCAGGATGACCGTAATCTGCTGGTCATAAAGATCAGGCGGCGGAGGGGGCTGCTGACCAGGGCGCTGACGCGGATCGTAAAAATTGTTGGCCACCATCTTCCCAATGATGATGTTGCCTCGCGCCAATTCCACACTTCCCTGAACAGCCTCCAGGCCCAAATCTGCCAGATTGTTCGTGCCCACGCCGATCACGCTGGCCCCCGCCTCCAACCGCTTGAAGCGCAAAACCATGGAAGTCATCAAATAATCGCGGGGGATGACGGCCACCACCCCAGGGATGGTGCGCAATTCTTCCAGGGCGCTCTTCGTCAGCAATTTTGGTTGTTGCGGCCCTCCTCCTTTTTCGCCGCCACCGCCCCCGCCCACCGAAACGATCACCGGCCCTGGGCCACCTTCTCCATAAGCAGGCGATACCTGAATTTGGGTCAAATCGCCAATCCCATACAGCTGTTCAGTGGCATTACGCTGCAATCCAATTGCCAGCGAGACCAGGATCACTACCGCGGCCGTGCCAATGACCACGCCAATCGCCGTCAGCGCTACCCGGCCCTTGCGGCGACTGAGATTGCCAAAAATCAGGCGCAAAAGGTCGCTTATCCTCATGGGCTATCCTTTACCACCCGGGCCAGGCAGCGGCAAAGGTGCGGGGGTCGCTGGCGATTCGGTCGGCACGCCGCCAGGCTGGCCGCTATCCAAACCTAAAAGTCCCAGAATGAAGCGCCAAATCTTTTGTAAAAACGTCTCTTGAGGCAGCGGGGGGATTTCTCCGCTACCACCGCTCCCCCCATCGTTGGGCATTGGCCCGGGGAACACTTCCCCTTCCACCACATCCAGCGTCAAAACCTTTGAAATTTGGCGCGGCTGATTGAAATCATCCACATACTCAATGGTCACCGTCAAATCCACCGAGCCAACCGTCTCCGGCGTGATCATGGCATCGGTGGTGAAATAACCACCCACATCCAACGCTCCCACCAGCGCCGAGTTATTTTCCACCACGCCATTACTGGCCTCAATCTTCAAATTTCCCAACACCACCGAGCTCTTGCCCAGGTTTACCACCTGGATAGGCAAAGAATTGGGCTGCCCGGCCATCAGCGAAGTGACGGGCTGATAAAAGCCAATATCTACATTCGGCAGGTTATACACCAACAGGGTAATCACCTGTTCATCGTTGACCATATTCCCCTGGGCATCCAGGTACGAAAACGTGATCTTCATGGGATACGCGCCAGGGTTGGTCGAAACATTGACGATCAGTTTTTGCGCGGCCTGCAAGGTTGCCCCTGGCCCCACATCGCCCAACGACTGGACATTGGATGTGCCCACCGGTGCGAAATTGGTGAACTCCCCACCCCCGGCGGAAACTCCCCCGGGCTGCGGCGTTTCGCCCCCGGACGATGAGGCGGATCCGCCGCCGACGATCATGGTCACTGCTTTGGCCGCCAGGTTGCCCACATTTTGCACCGTGAGATTCAGCGTAAACTGCACGCCCGGCTGGAGCAATTCCACATCGGTTTTGTAATCGGTAATGACCAATTGCGAACGGCGCAAGCCGGTTGGGGTAGCCGTTGCCGCAACTACATAACCGCCACTGGAAGCGACCGGGATGCTCAAAGTGAATTTCTCCGAATACGCCGCGCCCTTTTCATCGTAGTAAGTCAGGCTCATGTCCACAACGACGGCGCTCTTCCCATACAATGGTGCAGCCGCAGTCATTTGCTGCCCAACTTCAATGCCGCTATCCGCGTTCAAATCGCCGATTACCTCTACGCCCCCGTTTTTCATAGGAATCAAATCACTGGAAGTAAACACCGCCTGCAAGTTATATGCCCGCGACTGGCCCACGTTCTTCAAACGCACCACCAGGTTAAATTTTTCACCGTACTTGATTTCCCCCACATTCACCCGGTAGGTCTTCAACACCACCTGAGGACGGCCAAAAGGCGGGATCGGGGTTGGCTCCACCACCGTCAGGCAGCCCGAACAAGAAGTGGATAGCACATCCGAAATGCGAACTGTCACCGTATATGTCCCGGCGGGCAGGCCAGCAGGGACAGTGGCTGTAAGGGTACCACTGTTCAAAAACGTCGTAGCCAGCGCGCCATAACCATCCAGCAATACCACCGCATCGCTGGTAAAATCGCTGCCGGTAATGGTAAGGGTAGCCGGGGCGTTATTAAGCACCGTAGAAGGCACAATCGAAGTAATACCCAACGCAGCGTAGGCCGGGATGGGTTGTGCCCCAACCGCCAGGGCAACAATCAAAAGGAACAGCGTAAACAAGATTTTGATTTCTTTGCGCATAATTGGCTCCCTACTGAAGGCTGACTGCTCGATACTGCTCTTCGCTCACCACCCGCCCATCCAACAGAAAAACACGATGGGTGGCAAAATGCCCCATGCGCGGATCATGCGAAACGACCAGCACCGTGCGGCCGGATTGATGAAGATCGGATAAAAGTTGCATAATGCTTGTGCCACTGGCTGTATCCAGGTTACCTGTCGGCTCATCGGCCAGGATCAAAGCCGGATTGTTGATCAAAGCACGAGCAATGGCCACCCGTTGTTGCTGTCCACCCGAAAGTTCCGTCGGGCGATGTTGACTGCGCTCCGCCAGCCCAACCCGTTCCAACAAATTCAGGGCACGCTGCTTGCGTTCACCGGCCGGCACACGGGCAAACTGCATGGGAAAACCGACGTTCTCTTCGGCGGTCATGCTCTGAATCAGGTTAAAGGACTGAAAAACAAAACCAACGGTCTGACGCCGAAACAAAGCCAGCTGATTTTCATCCATTTGATCCAGGCGCTGACCATCAATTTCAATCTGCCCCTCGGTAGGACGATCCAGGCCACCGATCAAATACAAAAGCGTGCTCTTGCCCGAACCCGAAGGTCCCATCACAACGGTGAAACTGTTTTGGGGAATTTCCAGGTTCACCCCATCCAGGGCGCGCACAATCGTTCCCCCCATTTGAAAGTATTTTTTTAAATTCGTAATGCGAATAAACGGCGTGGACATGGTCATTTTTAGAAGAACGGCCGATTGATCATCATGCCACGAAAGCCCGCGCTCAAGGCGCCCAAACCTGCCTGAGCGAACAAAGCTATCAGTAATACCAAAATGACGACTGCCACAGATTTTCCGCGCGAAAGCCCATCAGAAAAGTGAAAACCGAGAATGAGGAGTACTGCTTGCCAGCACAAGAAAAGATCTACATTGGCCAGCATCTGGCTGAGAAAGACCGCCGAAGAAAACCCTGAAAGGCCAGGATTGGAAATAGGATGGCGTACGAAGAGCATGAACACTACGCGCAACAAATCACGCAGCGCAAATGGCAGGCTGGCCCAGGCCACAATGTTTAATGCGGAAGACATTTTTCCCCGCCCACCCAGAATGGTGGAAAAAAGGTGAAACAACCCGCTAAGCACCAGCCAGCCCAGCCATAGCCTGACCAACCCCAACACAGCCGGAATGACATAAACATACGTCGGGCTTTGCGTGGCTTGAATGGCCTGCATGTAGTTATTTTGCATTTCTGGCGTCCAGTATTGCCAATCGGGGGGCAAGGGGACTTCTCCCATAGCCGCTGCTCGCGCTTGTAAAAAACCCCCAAGCACAACGGCCAGCAAAAGCGTGGCGCTCAAAATCAGCATGGGAGACAACCACAAAGCCGATTCTTCCGCTACCAGGTTTTTGATCCCCTGCACCGGATGCAGCAGAAAATGAAAGAGACGGCGCGTATCAAAAAGGCGAGGCCGTTGGGGAGCAGGCGAAGAAATATCCGACATTTTTTCTCCTATGCCCGATAGGATAGTCATTATTTGCAATAGCCAACTCTGCATCGAATGACACGAATAGGGCAAATTTTCTTCGGGAAGATTCGATGCAAAGGAGAACTGAGCCTTATTGCAGATAAAGTCCAATGGTCAAACGTACTGGCATAACTTTTCGGTCAGTTGACTTTATTTAGACGGCGCATAATGCAAATTTGTTCCTGACCAGTTGTTGGCAATTGGCGATCTGCCGTCCACGGTCTGTTTCCTGCATGAGATCAAGCTTCGCCTAATCCTGCCAGCAAGTCGCGCTGAATGGCAAAATGCCCATTCACAGGTGGGAAAGCCCGCATATACATCTCATATTCACCAAAAACGCGGGTGATAAATCCCATCAAGCCACGTCGCATTTGCCCACCCCCCTGCGAAGCATGACAGGCACTTGCCCGGTTTTTAATTTCAGTTACGGTGCGAATGTCAATTTTTACATGCACAGGAAATTGTACGTCCGCCAGGGCCTTCAGGTCAATATCTTTGTTGCGGCCCCAGCGGCGCGGATCGGCGCCGAAAAGTGGCATCAGCCGCGTCATCAGGCGCAAGAATCCGCGCGGGAAGACGTGGAAGTAAAGTCCACGCGGCTTAAACGGCGACCCCGCTTCGGGGTAGAACGAAGCGTCCGCGGATCGCTCAAAGGCAAGTACGGTCGCCTGGTGGATGTGAATATGATCAGGGTGGCGGTAGCCTCCAATCGGGTCAAACGTTAAAACCACATCGGGCTTCAATTGGCGAATATAGCGCACCACCCGCGCGGCGACTTCTTCTATCGGATGATTAATTTGCGCCTCGGGGTGTTGATTGTCGGGCGAACCTGGCATGCCTGAGTCGCGGTAATCGAGAAAAAAGACGTCCTTCAGGCCCAGGGCCTGTGCCGCGCAACGCAATTCTGCCTCGCGCAGCGCGGCGATGGAAGGATAATTGTGCAGGTGTTCAGCATCCACACTGCCAGCCTCCCCACGTGTGGCACAGACCAGGTAAACCTCCGCGCCGCGTTGGGCGTAAAGCGCCAGGGTGCCGCCCATGCCAAACGATTCGTCATCGGGATGAGCCAGCACAGCCAGCAGAACCGGTTTTGATACGGACATACTCTCTTCTCCTTGTTGGAATTATGACAATGATACTCTATTTCAGACAATGCTTTATAATGCGCTCAACTTTGGATTTTTCAGGAGCCCACATGAAATTTGAAACGCTTGCGATTCACGCTGGACAAGAGCCGGATTCCGCTACCGGGGCGGTGATGCCTCCCATTTTTCAGACTTCCACCTACGCGCAGGATGGCGTGGGCAAGCCGCGCCAGGGATACGAGTATTCGCGCACCAAAAACCCGACCCGTAAGGCGCTGGAAGATTGCCTGGCTGCGCTGGAGGGCGGCGCTTACGGCCTGGCCTTTGCTTCTGGCATGGCTGCCACCGATACTGTGTTGCGGCTGATCAGCAGCGGCGATCACGTCCTGGCCGGAAATGATGTTTACGGCGGGACGTTTCGCTTGTTCGATAAGGTGCTCCGCCGCTATGGGTTAAATTTTGATTTTGTGGATACAACCGATCCCGAGGCCGTTGCCGAAGCGCTGACGCCGCAAACACGCCTGGTTTGGCTGGAAACGCCAACCAACCCCCTGCTGCGCATCAGCAATATTCGCGCCATTGCGGAGGTTCTTCAGGCGCATCCGAATCATCCTTTGCTGGTCGTGGATAACACCTTTGCCACCCCCTATTTGCAACGCCCGCTGGAATTGGGTGCCGATATTGTCGTGCACTCCACCACAAAATACCTGGGCGGACATTCCGACGTGGTCGGTGGTGCGGTAGTCGTCAAAGAGAAGGCGCTTTATGAGCAATTGGCCTTTTTGCAAAACGCAGTAGGTGCCGTGCCGGGGCCAATGGATTGTTTTCTGGTGCTGCGCGGCATCAAAACCCTGGCTCTGCGCATGGATCGTCACGCCGAAAACGCCACGGCCGTGGCAGAGTTCCTGGCTTCGCACCCCAAAGTGGCGCAGGTCATTTATCCTGGTCACGCCAGTCACCCTCAATATCACCTGGCACGGCAACAGATGAAAAACGGGGGAGGGATGATTTCATTTATTCTGAAAGGGGGGCGTGAAGCCGCAATCCGCGCGGCAGAGGCAACCCAAATTTTCACTTTGGCCGAATCGTTGGGCGGGGTTGAATCGCTCATCGAAGTTCCTGCGGCAATGACCCATCTTTCAACAGTTGGCTCTCCGTTGGAAGTGGACGCCGGCCTGGTGCGACTTTCCGTAGGGATTGAAAATAAGGAGGATCTGCTGGCAGACCTGGAACAAGCGCTCAGGCAGGCATAGCGCGGTGCACGGCGACCAGAGTAACATCATCATCCTGGCGCGCCCCTTGTTGGAATTGCTGGAGTGTTTCAAGTAAAAACGCACAAACCTGCTGGGCTGGCTGTCCGCTCACCTGGCGTAAGTGCTGTTTGATGCGCTCCAGACCAAAGCACTCCCCCGCCGGCTCGCGACAATCGGTCAAGCCATCCGTAAAAAGAAGCAACGTCGCACCGGCGGGGAGGATCAGGGTATGTTCATCAATTGTGATGGTATCCCACAAGCCCAGCGACATGCCGGTTTGATAAGGGAGACGTTCCACCTGCCCATCGGCTGTCAGCAACAAAGGGGGTTCATGTCCAGCCCGTGCATAGGAAAATTCACCCGTCTGGCAATGAAGCACACCGTATAACGCTGTGACGAATTGGGTTGATTTTTCCAGGCGGGTGATGTGGCCATTCACCAGTTTCATGACTTCACCGGGGGAAATGCCCGTATCGGCCTCAGCCATGATTAAAGCGTGCGTGCGCGCCATGAAGAGGGCAGAAGGCACGCCCTTATCGGCCACATCTCCGATCAAAACACCGATTTTATTCTCTTCAATCTGAAAAACATCATAAAAATCCCCGCCAACCTGGCGGGCCGGTAAAATGCAGGCACCAAAATCGAATTGGGGAGTTTCAGGTAACTGATCGGGCAAAATACTGAACTGGATTTCGGCAGCCACCTGCAATTCGCGTTCTAGTCGTTCTTTTTCGATGATCTGTTCTTGGGCCGCTTTCAATTCATTGTAGGCTTGTTGTAGTTGACGATTCTTCTCGGTCAGATCGCGAAAAGTTGCCGCATTGGCCGCGTCCAGGCGCTCGCTTAGCACACGCACCATGCTATAGGCCAGAGATGGCTGACGACGCAGCAACTCCATAAATTCACTACGGCTCATTCCCAAAAGGACAACATTTCCACGAGCCCTAGCCGTCGCAGTGCGCTCTCCACCAGGGAGCAACAGGCTCATTTCGCCGATATATTCCCCCTTCCCTAAAACATTGAGTTGTATTTCATCCTGGGTTCCTTCGGCCATGAGCACTTCCAGCTCACCATCCAGCACCAGGTATAAATGTTCCCCTGCATCTCCCTCTCGGAACAGGACCTGGCCATCGTCCAATTCACTGACTTGTAAAGTGCGGCTCAAATAGTCCAGTTCCTCGCCAGGGAGATCAGAAAAAAGCGGAATTTTTGCCAGCAAATTGACCGTCATCTTTCCTCCAGTACCAATAAAGCCCAGGACACCGTTTCGTTATTCCTTACTGAAATCTACAACTTCTTTGCCAGCCAGTTTATCTTGAATTCGTTGAATGACTGTTTCTAAATGTCCGGGATGATGAACGAAATCCAAATCATCACTGCGAATGGTCAACACCGGGCAAAGATCAAAGGCGGCCAACCATTCATCATAGAAAGAGTCGAGCAGGGAGAGATATTCCGCAGTAATACCGGTTTCCATATTGCGCGCCCGGCGACGGATACGCTCGATAAGTACAGGGACGGGAGCCTTCAAGTAAATCAACAAATCCGGGCGCGGCAGGCGATCTACAACCAGATCGAAAAGGCGACGATAAGCCAGATAGTCGCGTTCCGAAAGATTCCCCATGTGATGCAAGGCACGGGCAAAAATATGGGCGTCTTCATAAATGCTGCGATCTAAAATCGCAGAGCGGGCATCAGCGGCGGCCTCAAGGTACTGATCGGCGCGGTGGCCCAGAAAAAAAATTTGCAAATGAAAAGCCCAGGCGCGCATATCAGCATAGAAATCAGAAAGGTACGGATTATCCGCCACAGACTCGTAACCCGTCCACCAACCCAGACGTGCCCCAATTCGCTCTGTCAGTGATGTCTTCCCGGCGCCAATGTTTCCAGCGACCAAAACAAGATGTTTTGCCATTCTTTCCTCGCTCAAAAGCGTTTATTGAACAAGTATAGCAGAAAAGCCCTCACAAAAGAAAAGAGTTTGGAAAAGCAAGTATAATTACCCAAAAAATTACGGAGCGACAACATGACCCCAACTCCTGCCCTGAAAATCCGCGATGCATCCGGCTGGACTATGTTCATCTTCGGCGCCCTGGCGTTCCTGCTCGGACTGGTAGGGCTGATCCGCCCCGAATGGCTGCTTTCTCTGCTTGGTTTTACCGTCATTGAACGCGCTCAGCGTGCCGCTGGCGATTACACCATCGTATTCATGACTGCATCATCTATGGCATCCTTCAATATGGGCGTATATTACATGCTAAGCGCCCTGAATGACTTGAAAAAATTCTATTTTTGGACGGTGCCTTTTCGCCTGGTCACGTTTACCGTGTTCACCCTGGTAGCATTGCAGGGAATCGCCCCCATGCGCTTCATTGGCGTTGGTCTATGGGAAGGATTAGGAGCGTTGGCGACAGGAATTGCTCTGTATACCGATAGCCGCTCACCAAACAGGAAAGATTGAAAATGCGCTCGAAATGGATTGAATACAAAGGCCAAAAAATCTTTTACCAGGACTTCTCTGGTTTGTTTTACAACTCAGAAGCAGTGAAAAAGGAGTTGAGCGAAGTCCAGGAAATTGTGCTCGCCCAGCCAGCCAATTCCGTGCTTGTATTGTCAGATTTTCGCGATACCCAAATCGGCAGCGATCTACTTTCTGTCCTGAACGAAGCCTCCGCCCGGACAAAAAACCATGTACGCAAGACGGCGGTTCTAGGAGTGACCGGCGTCAAGCGCACCCTGGCCGACCTGCTCACCCGTCTAACCGGGCAGCCATTGATGTACTTTGACACCGAAGAGGAAGCAAAAGAGTGGTTGGTCAAAGAATAGAATAGTCTTTCGACGCCAAAAATCCCCGTCTCACGCGGGGATTTTTTTTGTTCACTATTTATAGGACAAATCAAGGCGAATCGGGTTGTCATGGCGAGATGGCGTTCTTGTCGAAGCAACCTCCCGGCAAGCTAACCTAGCTTTTGTGCAGCTCTCTTTTGCATCGAATTTTCACGAAGAAAATTTGCCGTATTCGTGTCATTCGATACGGAGTTGGCTATTGCAAAAAGCCCTCCCAAAGGAAGCAGGACATTTGTAGGAGGATCGGCACCTGTCCAGTGAGAAAAATTCGGGTAAAATAGCCGCCTTGTGTGTTTCAAAAAGGAGTTACAAATGTATACACGAAAATCGCTAATTTTTATTCTTTTGCTGCTTAGCCTGACACTCTCTGCCTGTGGAGGCGGCAAACCCGAACCCACCCCCACCTTGAGCATAGCGGAAATTCAGGCGCAGGCGATTGCCACTTTCGCGGTTGGGCTTACCCAAACCGCCCTGGCAGCACCTACCGCCACGCCGACCGCAACTCTTTCCCCCACACCGTTTAACACATTGCCAGTAGGTTCTCCCTTTCCAACCGCCACATCTGGAGTTGCCATCAACCCCACAACCAGCTGTTACGGGCTAACCTGGGTGAAAGATGTGACCATTCCCGATGATACGGTAGTATCTCCTGGCCAGTCTTTTACCAAGACCTGGCTAGTGCAAAACTCAGGCAGCTGTGCCTGGGAGGTGGGTTTCAAACTCGTCTTCATCGGTGGCGATGCAATGAACGGGCAAACCCTTACCCTCTCTCAATCCGTCGCCCCTGGCGCGCAGATCGAACTTTCTATCCCCATGATCGCTCCCACCAACAAGACCGGCACGGTACGCGGCAACTGGCGCATGTCCACAGCAACCGGGACTTTCTTTGGTGACGAAATCTACATTCAAGTTATCATTGGCAATGCCACTTTGACTCCTACAGGAGCAGCTCCCAGCAGCACGCCCACAGCCACCCCAACTTTTACCCCCACAGCCACCCCCACTCCATAAACGACCTAAGATGGGTTCACATATTCATTCGCCAAAGACGGCAACAAAATTGTGAAGTTTAACCAGCAAATGCCGTAGCCATTAGAAGCCAGCA
The DNA here is from genome assembly GCA_034433385.1 of Anaerolineales bacterium. GTDB lineage: Bacteria > Chloroflexota > Anaerolineae > Anaerolineales > Villigracilaceae > DAOUAN01. Next base: position 25,352 of record DAOUAN010000082.1, read on the forward strand.
AGTAGAAGACCTCCGAAGTCATTACAGACTTCGGAGGTCTGAGAATCGAGGGGATGAAATTTCGGTTACTTCCAGACTGGTCTGGTAACTTTACGGATACACCCGCTTGATCGTGCGCGGGAAGGGAATGGCCTCGCGAATATGCTCGATGCCACAAATCCAGGCGGTGACGCGCTCCACGCCCATGCCAAAACCAGAGTGGGGGACAGAACCATATTTGCGTAATTCCAGATACCACTTGAAAGCCGCTTCAGGCAGGCCCTCCTGGCGAATGCGTTGCAGGAGCAGATCATAGTCACTGATGCGTTCGGAGCCGCCGCAGATTTCACCATAGCCTTCGGGAGCCAGCAAATCTACCGATTTACACACTTCCGGTCGTCCGGGCCAGGGCTCCATGTAAAAGGCTTTTACCGCGGTGGGATAGCCATACACGAAGATAGGTTGCTCAAACTGACTGGTCAGAGCGGTTTCGTGGGGCGAGCCAAAATCAATGCCCCAATCGAACTTGAGCAATTCTTTCTTTTCGGGGTCGGTTTCTTTTTCGTAGAGTTCGTTCAGAAT
>DAOUAN010000083.1:0-12660 GCA_034433385.1 Anaerolineales bacterium
ACGTGACCTTGCCGCAAAACATGGCTCCGTTGATCGAACTTCTCGCTGGCCAGATGCAAGAAATGCTGGCCGCACCTGCAAAGTGATTCTTGTTTGCGCTGTTGCCCCCCTTGCTGTGTCACTGCGATGCAGCCCAAAAAGGCTGTCGAAGCGGCCCCCCTCCATCGCGCGGAGATTGCTTCGCCACCTGCGGCAGCACACAAGGACACCAGAAATCGGGTTTCTCTGATGATTGCAACAAAGCAATTCTCATGAGCAAAAAATCGTCAGACCCTTGTGCCCCAGCACAATAGCATCGTGCCAGGCAATCGCTTTAGTAACTCACCTTACGCGGTGGCGCGAGATTTATCTCGTGGTTTCAGGCGACATGAATGTCGCGGCACGAATGAACTGCGTAATGTCAGTTAGTAAAAGAGAAATATGAACAAAGAACGCCTGTATTTTGCGATCAGAATCACCTTTTTTTATTTCCTTGGAGGGGGGATCTGGATTCTCGTCTCCGATCGGATCGTGGCCACCCTTTTCAGCAACAATACTCAAATTACGCTGGTGCAAACAGTGAAAGGGATTCTTTTTGTTTTCCTTTCCGGTGTTTTTCTCTTTTTGCTGTTATGGCTAGAGGGACGCAGACGGCAATCGGCGCAGGCGGTAGCGGAGGAAACTATCCGCCAGACAGAGGAACGCTTCAGCAAGGTGTTTTATAACAGCCCAATTGCGATCAGCATTACTACACTGGATGAAGGCAGATTTATTGATGCCAATCAGGCGTATTGGAGGCTTTCCGGCCTGAGGCCAGAGAAAACCCTGGGGCGAACAGTAGCCGAGCTAAAGGTCTGGAAAGACCCGCTGAAACGAGCGCTTTTGGTGGAGCGTTTGAAAAAAGAGAAATCCATCGGTGGTATTCAAGATAAGTTTTATACCGTTGACGATGAAGAACGGGATACGCTGAATTTCTATGAGTTGATTCAAATCAATGGGGTAGATTGTATTCTTTCAATGTTTCATGATGTGACCGAGGAAAGGCAGGCCCAGGCAGCCTTGCAACGGCGAGATGCCATTCTGGAGGCCATCGCCTTCGCGGCACAACACTTCCTGCGCTCGGAAGATTGGCAAGCAGAGATCCAACCCATTCTTGAGCGTATGGGCAGGGCTGCCGAAAGTAGCCGGGTGTATATTTTCCAGAAGGAGAAAAGCGCGAGCGGCCGCGTTCTGATTTCGCAATTGTTTGAGTGGTGTGCACCGGGCATCCGCTCCCAAATCGCTAATCCGGCTTTACAAAAAATGGATTTCGCAGCAGCCGGATATGCCCGCTGGATCAGAAAGTTTGAGCAGGGCGAGCCCGTCTTCGGCATTGTGCGAGATTTGCCCATCAACGAACAGCCAGAATTTGTCCGCGAGGAAATCCTTTCGATCATTTGCGTGCCCATCATGATTGAAAACGACTGGTGGGGCTTCGTTGGGTTAGATGATTGTCTTAAAGAACGAGAATGGAGTCCCAACGAAATCGAAGCCTTGCGCACAGCGGCCCACATCATCAGTAGCGCCATTCAACGCCAGCAGGCCAATAAGGCTGTGCAAAAGCAATTCCAAGAACTTGTGATGCTGCATGCCGTAGCCGTTGCTACTTCTGCCGCTACCCGGGCAGATGACTTGATCGGGCGTGTTACCGAGATTATTTATGATACGCTTCGACCAGATACCTGTGGTGTGCTTTTGCTTTCCAAAGATGGTCGCCTGCTGGTGCCCCATCCTTCTTACCTGGGAGCCCCCTTTGAAGTATTGGCAGAACCGGTTATCCTTCCTAAAGGAATCGTGGGGCGCGTCGTTGCTAGCAAACGACCGGCACGAGTGGGGGATGTCTCGCTTGACCCGGATTATTTTGAGGTCACGGAGGGGATTCGTTCTGAGCTGTGTGTTCCTCTGCTGGCTGGCAAGCGCGTTTTGGGTGTTCTCAATTTGGAAAGTAAGCGAGAAAACGCTTTTAGTGAGGCAGACGAGCGTTTATTGAATACAATCGCCGGCGGCCTGGCTACTGCCATTGAGAAAATTGAACTTGTAGAGGCAACCCAACGCCGCAGCGCAAACGCCGAAAAATTGCAAGAGGCCACGGCAGCCCTCTCCAATTCGCTCAATCTGGACACGTTATTAGATACTATTTTGGATTTACTTCCTCAGTTTGCGCCTTACGACAGCGCTTCAATCATGCTGGTGCGCGATCACGAAATGGAGATTGTGGCCGGCCGCAATTTACCTCCCGACGCTGACCTGATTGGAAAACGCATTGAAATCTCAAAAAAGTGGCTACAAATTTTTTCGGCGCATCGTCCGCTGATTTTGGCCGACGCACAAAGCACGCCTTTTTTTGAAAAGTGGGAAGGCACAGAGTACATCCGCGGATGGATGAGTGTGCCGATGATTGTCAAGGAACAGATTATCGGCTTCTTGAATCTGGATAGTAAAGACACCAATGCATTTAGCGAGGAGCAGGCCACACTGGTACAGACTTTTGCCAACCAGGCAGCCGTGGCGATCGAAAACGCGCGTCTTTACGAAGAGACGCGCCAAAGGTTAAAAGAGACAGAAACAGTAAGTCGTGTATCCGTTGCGCTGCGCGCTGCGCGGGATTCAAAAGAGATGCTCCCCATTCTACTGTGGGAAGTTCAAAAGGTAATGGAAACGGAGGCTGTTTCTATTTGGTTGTATAACCTGGATAGCGAACGTTTGGAGATGCAACTTGCCGAGGGCTGGATAAAAAATTTGCCCGTTACCCGCCTGAAACCAGAAGAAGGCATTGTCGGCCATGTGTATCGCAGTGGGCAAATTTACGTTGTCGCTGATTTCCTTGAAGACCCTCACCTTTATACCCCCAATCGTCCTGCCGTCAAAAGGGGTTGGAAGGGTGTCTGTCTTCCTCTCCGCAGCGCTTCTGAAACCATGGGGGTATTCCTGGCTGCGATCCCGGGCAATCGCTCGGTCAGCATTCAACAAATCGAAACGTTGAAGACCCTCGCCGAAATCGCCGGCAATGCCATTCAGCGCGCCAATCTCTACCAGCAGGCCGAGGAGCAGGTGCGGCGGCTTACCGCGTTGCGCGATGTGGATATTGCCATTTCCTCCAGTTTTGACTTGCGCGTCACGCTTAACGTTTTGCTGGATCATATCCTGGGGGAGTTAAAAGCCAATGCAGCAGATGTGTTGGTGTACAACCCCAATCTCCAAATGCTCACCTTCCAGGTCGGTATGGGCTTTTCCCAACGCTTGCTGCCTATCACCCCACTGCGCCTCGGAGAAGGATTGGGAAGCAAAGCCCTGCTTGAGCGACGCGATGTTTACATTGAAAATCTCAAAGATGTGCATCTCTCTCAACAACCTGATTTTGTGAGGAGAGAAGGATTTGTCAGCTATTACGCCACACCGCTCATCAGCAAGGGACAAATAAAAGGCATTCTGGAGATTTACTTCCGCACCGCCTTTACCCCCGACCGAAACTGGCTAGATTTTTTGCAAGCCCTGGCTCGACAGGCCGCCATTGCCATTGACAATTCCCAATTGTTCGAGAACTTGCAGCGCTCCAATGAGGAACTCTCTCTGGCCTACGATACCACCCTGGAAGGTTGGGGCAAGGCACTCGAATTGCGCGACAAGGAGACCAGTGGCCACACGTTGCGCGTTACCGATTTGACCTTGAGGCTGGCGCGCCGATTGGGTATTCCTGAAGCGGAACTAACGAACATCCGCCGCGGCGTCTTGCTCCATGATATTGGCAAAATGGCCGTTCCCGATCATATCCTGAAAAAGACCGGTCCACTTACCGATGATGAATGGGGCGAAATGCGGCGCCACCCGCAATATGCCTACGACCTGCTGTATCCCATCGCTTATTTGCGCCCTGCCCTGGATATTCCCTACTGCCATCATGAACGTTGGGATGGCCAGGGCTATCCGCGCGGCCTGAAAGGCAAAGAAATTCCCCTTGCTGCACGCATCTTCGCTGTGGTAGATATTTGGGATGCTCTCTGTTCCAATCGCCCCTACCGCGCTGCGTGGACGCGAGAACAAATCATCCAATACCTGCGTGAGGAGGCCGGCACACGGCTAGACCCGGCCGTTGTGGCTGAGTTTCTCAAGATGATCGCCGAAGGAGAAGTAGGGTACGAAGCGTGATGGATGCTGACGTGCTGCGGAGGGAAGGGGCGCCGTGCGCCTCTTCCCTCCGCCGGGCTTTCCCCTCCCGCGGCCGAGAGAGGAACGTTGCGCTGCAGTGTTCACGGACGGGGAGGGGCAGGGGTGGGGGCCGGCAGTGAAGATGGTACGTGCAAAATCTCGTCCCTGAGGTCGTTGTTTATGCTTTGTCCGCCAGCTGTACAAAAGTCAGGCTAGCCTGCCGGGAGATGGCTTCGCCGGAAGAACGCCGTCTCGCCATGACAACCCAATTCGGGCGAATGTTCAGATGGGTTTTATCCCGAATTGACGTTTCTTATTTTTTGACTCGCAGGAAGCGGCGCTTACCCACCTGCAAAACGCCCGGATGTGGGAAGGGAACATCGCCGCGTTCCAGCGTCTCACCATCCAGGCGCACCCCTTTTTGTTCCAGCAGGCGACGCGCTTCGCTTTTGCTGGAGGCCAGTTGGGTAGTCAAAAGCACATCCAGCACAGTCTGACCTTCTTGCAGGGTGTATTCTGGCATTTCATCCGGCACTTCCTTTTGCTGAAAGGTCTTGATGAAGGCCTGTTCGGCTTCTTTAGCGGCTTCATCGCCATAGAAGATGCTGGTAATTTCGAAGGCCAATTTCATCTTAGCGTCGCGCGGATGCAAGGAGCCATTGGCCACGGCCTGCTCAATCTCGGCAATTTGTTGCGGGGTGAAGCGAGTCACCAGGCGGTAGTACGTGCCCATGGCAAAATCGGGGATCGACATGACCTTGCCATACATGTCTTCAGCGGTGGTGTTGATCGGAATGACGTTGCCGGTAGATTTGGACATGCGCTGGACGCCGTCGGTGCCCGGCAAGATGCCCACAATGATGCCTACCAGGGGCTTTTGTCCCAGCGCCTCTTGCAGTTTACGCCCGGCGACAATAATGTTGAAAAGTTGATCCGTGCCGCCTACCTGAACGTCGGTATGCATGGCAACGGCATCGTAGCCCTGCATGAGGGCGTAGAAGGTTTCATGCAAAAAGATGGGTTCGCCAGCCTCAAAGCGTTTGGCAAAATTTTCGCGCGCCAGAAATTGTTGGACGGTGAAATTCTGCCCCAGGCGAATCAAATCCAGGAGGGTAAGTTTGGAAAGCCACTCGCCATTGTAGCGGATGATGGTCTTTTCGCGATCGAGCACGCGAAAAGCCTGTTCGGCGTAGGTACGCGCGTTGGCGGCGACCTGCTCCTCAGTCAGGATAGGACGCGCTTTGTTTTTATCGGAGGGATCGCCCACCAGCGCGGTATAGCTCCCGATCAGGAAAGTCACTTCATGGCCGAGGTCCTGAAACTGGCGCAATTTGCGCATGGTAATGGTATGCCCCAGGTGCAAATCGGTAGAAGTGGGATCGTAGCCGCAATACACCCGCAGTGGTCGCCCCTCCCGTTGTGCCTCCAGCAGGCGCTCACGCAGCTCAGCCGCCATCGCCTTTTTCAGGTCTTCATCGCCGTATTCGGTGCCTTGCATCAAAAGTTCAACTTGTTCGTCAATGTTCATCATTCACCTCTTGGAGGAAAAAGCCCTCCCGATTCAAAATAAAAACGCGCCCGCGATGGTGTGGGCGCGTCAAAACACCACCGCAAGGTTCAGCCAATACCACCGGCGTAATAATAGGAACAGGTAGGTTCAGTGAAAATCATGTCGTTATTATACAACACTACTGCCCAAGATTGAAAGTGAACACCCACGGGCCTTTGATGGTATAGAACTCATCACTAAACACGATCTGTTCGGCCTGTTCGCGTGACATCTCCGGCGGGATGCTGGCAATTTGCATGGTCATCACTCCATTGACTTCGCTACATTGCAAGACGATGGCCATGCCGCGCTCGTTGAGCGCCTGTTGAATTTTGGGCATATACACGGTGCAATATTCATCGTCACGCGGCGGGGCGGCGATGGAATCAATGGTGAGCGTGGTCGCCGAGAGATCGGCATCGGGCGGGATGTTGAAAAAACTCAACAGATCACAGCGCTGCCCGGCCTGACCATTGAGCGGGTCCTGACGATTGAGCAGGGTCGTCCCATATTCACGAATCTCCGTTTCGCCAAACTTCAAGCCGGCGCTCCAGATGGACCAATCGGATGTGTCGGGCAGCGAGAAGCAAACTTCGGCGTTGACCTGTTTGCCATCGCGCCAGACGCGCCCAACCGTAACCTGCACGCCATTGGCTGCCGGGCTGATTGCCTGGGGAGTGGCTGCCAGGGTAGGATAAGAGGGAGCCAGGAAAGGCGTGGCAGAGCTGACGACAAAAGGCACAGGAGAAGGAGGAGCGAAAGGCGCACAGGCAGCCAGGATGAACAGCAATGGTAGAAGAAGCGGGCGTTTCATAGGATTATCTCCATCTCGGCTTTAAACTCTGGCCCGAAAAATATCGGCAAGCGCATCTTCCAGGCGCGGGAATTTGAATGTGTAGCCCAGTTCGAGCAGACGTTTTGGCCGGGCAAAGCGACCATCGAGGACCAGGCTGCTCATGCCACCCAAAACGATACGTAGCAAAAAGGCAGGGGTAGGGAACCCGTAGGGGCGATGTAACACCCGCGCCAGAGTGCGGAAGAATTCGGCGTTGGAAGTGGCATGAGGAGCGATCAGGTTGAAAGGTCCATTGGCCTGTTCGTTTTCGAGCAAAAAGCGCACGGCGCCGACCTCGTCGTCCACATGGATCCAGGGCATGGCCTGCTGCCCACTTCCCAGCGGCCCGCCGAGGAACAGACGCACCGGTAGGGCCATGAGTGGCATTAAACCACCGCGACGAGCCAGCACGACGGCCGAGCGGGTGATCACCCGACGCACCCCCAGGTCTTCGACCGGGCGAGTGGAAGCCTCCCAGGCGACCGTCAGGCGGGCGAGAAAATCATCGGCAGGCGGGGTAGATTCATCGGCCAGGTCACCGCGCAGACCATAATGATTGATGCCAGAAGATTGAATGAACACGCGCGGGCGGTGAGTCGCTTTCTCGATGGCGGTAACCAGCGCCTCTCCGGGTTGAATGCGGGAATCCCAAAAGGCTTGTTTCGTGGCCGCCGTCCAGGGCCAGGAAGCGAGACTCTTGCCTGCCAGGTTGATGATCGCGTCCATTTCATTGACCAGATGCCCCCACCCTGCATCGCTACGACCATCCCAGCCCACGAGGTGCATTCCTGGCTGGGAGGACATTTTGTGAGGCGCGCGGCTCAAAATCCACACCTGATGCCCATCGGCCAGCAGAGATTGGGTCAGGTGTCGGCCTAAAAAGCCACTTCCACCAGTGATCAGAATGTTCATAACGTCTCCCGGATGAAAAAGGAAATGGATCAACACGTAACGTTGTTGTGGAGGGCAAAATCTTTAAATCGGAGCGCAATTCAGGAGGGTTCACCGATTCGAAAAAGTAGCAGTATAATCATTTTCATTGCGGAGGCAGAATGAATGAGCCTGTGCTGGTGCTCAACGCAAACTTTGAGCCAATCAATGTTTGCACTACCCGGCGGGCCATCGGGTTGCTGTTAGCCGGCAAAGCCGACCTGGTTGTCAATGGGCGCGGCTATATTCACACGATCTCGCAGTTAATCCCGCGCCCGTCGGTAATCCGGCTGGAAACGCAGGTTCATCGGCCACGACCTCACGTCAAGTTGACGCGTCGAGAGGTCTTCCGCCGGGATAATTATACCTGTCAATATTGTGGAAGACGCGATGGAGGCCTGACTGTTGACCACGTCATCCCGCGTCATTTGGGCGGTGCACACATCTGGACAAACGTAGTAACCGCCTGTCCGGCCTGCAATCACCACAAGGGGGGACGTCGCCTGGAAGAGGCCCATATGACCCTGCTCAAAACTCCCACTGAGCCACCGGCCAATGCAGCCTATATTTTTGGGCGTCATCTGGCCGAAAATGCGGAATGGGAGCCATTCATCAACGGCTGGTAAAAGGGACCAACGAGCAAGTTAAAATTCCAATGTCAGAAAATCGGTAGCCAAAGCCACCTGGCCGGCATAATGTCGCCTGGCCTGATCGGTCAGATCCGCAATGGCATAAGGACCGCTGGGATAGTGGATCAAATACAGCGCGCCTGCTTCGGCGCGCGCGGCAATTTCACCGGCCTGGCTGGCGGAGGAATGACCGCGTACTTCGCCAGCCGCCTCGTGAATCAGCACATCGGCTCCACTGGCCAGGCGAACTACCTGCGTGCAGGGTTCTGTATCGCCGGAATAGGCCAGCACTTTTTGACTGGCATGAAATTCTACCCGCAAGCCAATGGTGGGAATCAAATGGCGAACAGGGGAGGCGTAAACCGCAAACTCAGCGCCATCCAGAACTGGTACCATTTCAGATGCCGGCAAGCGATGAAAGGCAACCGGGAAAAAATCTGGCCAATTTTCCCAACCATAACAAGCCATCAATTGTTCCAGGCGCTCCAGCGTGTGATGCAGGCCGTAAATGTGCAGCAGCTGTTTTCGCCCCATCAGCCACAAGTCCATCAGCAAAAGAGGCACCCCTGAAACATGATCTGGATGAAAATGAGTGAGGATCAAATCGGTGAGGTCGTTCCCACGGATGTTTGCCTGTGCCAGCCGTAAAATTGGATTGCTGACGCAATCTATCAGCACCACGCGTTCCTCACCGACGATCACCAGATGCGTATTTTCATGACCTTGCGTAGGGATTGCATTGGATGAGCCAAGTACAATGACTTTGGGCATAACGCTCCTATTTCACTACGGTGTGCAAAAGGATAGGGGTAATGTAAGTCTCCACCACCGCAGCAATTGCCAGGAGCGGAATCACGATCCCGATAAACACTTTTGCCCAATCTGCCAGTAACTCTAAAAATACCTGGCCAATGGATTTTCCCGTCTGCGGCGTCACCAATTCCACGCCAATGCGCAGCATCGCCGCGCTGCTCAACATCAGAGCTGGGAGCTCAAAAATTCCATGGGGCAAGATTCCGGTCAAAAACACCAGCAGAGGAGAAATTCCAAGCAAACCCAATGCGCCCAGCACAGCCCCAACTACACCGATGTTCACCAGATAAAACATCAGCCCAAGGACGCTAAAAGAGAATAAACCAAAGAGCATGATCACGGCCACGGCGCGGACATTGTGCATGAACAAATAAGGCGCAGAAACCACCTCAGGCAGTCCCAACGGGTTGGTCGACTTGAAACGCTCCGTCAGGGTGACAACTTTTTCAGGCGGAATGTTTTCAATATAGTTCCTGCCGTTTACGCTTACCCAATCATAACCAGCCCAAAAGCCAATGGCCGCCAGCACGGCGATCAGCAAAAAAGCCCTTCTCAATCGTCGCAACGCCGGGAAGGCCAGCTGGGCATACCATTGCGGCAGAGAACGAGCCTGTCCCTTGAAAGTCCCCCAAAAGGTCTGCCAGGCCCACCGCCAGTTAAACGTATCAATCTCCCGCCCCAGCAAATACTCGCGCTCAAAGTGAGCAATTCCCAAACGCACCAACAGCGAAGCCATCACCAGCACAGCCAAAATCGCCAGCCACAGCGTCTCATCGTTGCCCCAAAACAGCAACACACTTTCCCCCTGCATCATGATCGCCGTAGGGATCACGATAAACGAAGCCAGCAAATTGGCCGCCCGCACCGAAGTGGATTGCACGGACACCACAATCGCCGCGCTGACCATCAAAATTGCATGGACCGCCGTCAGCAAATACAGCAAAACGAGCGTGTGCGGGGTGGGCATCGTAATGCGCTGATGAGAGACCATCAACAAATAAAACGTGATTGAAACATAGCTGGCCACCAGCGGAGAAACCACACCCGCCAGCAGTTTTCCCACGTACAACTGCCAGTCTTCCAGCGGCGAACTCAGCAATGGCTCAATCGTCCCGCGCTCCTTCTCGCCCACAAACGTCTCTAGTGAGCCAACCAGGGAGACCGTCAGCGGAAAGAAGCCAATAATCAAAATCGAAAACGGCACCAGGCGATCCACCAGCAGCGTACCGCCGAAGCGTCCCACAAACGCAACCGCCTGCTCGGCCACGGCATTCATCAAAAATGGGAAAAGGAACACAATCAAAATCAACGGGAAAAGCACCCGCCAATCGCGCAACTGGTCACGCAATTCACGTTGAGCAATTAACCACACAGGAAAAATCTTAGTTCGCATATGCTTTTCCCTGGGCATCTGCCATCACTTTGAGATACACCTGCTCAAGCGAACGCGGCAGCTCTTGGAAGGCGATCAGCGGAGCGCGCCGCGCCGCCAGCGTCTGAATCAGCTGCGGGTTATTCTGCTGCGGGCGCTCCACGCGGAACCGCAGGCGGGTGGCTGACCATTGAGTTAAAACCACGCCCTCAGGCCATGCCAGGCCGTTCGGCTCCCAGGGTTCAGCGAGAATGGCCTGATATTCAGCCGGCCCAAGGACACGCTCTTTTAGCTCACTCAACGTTCCCTGAATCAACGCCCGACCGCGATAAATGATGACAATATAATCGGCAAGCGATTCGGCTTCAACCAGGTTATGGGTGCAAATGACAATCGTCCGTTGAGCAGAGCGCAGACGGGCAATCTCATCCCGTACCAGGCGAGCCGATTCGGGGTCCATAGCGGAGGTAGGCTCATCTAAAAGCAATACCGCCGGCTCATGGATTAACGCCCGTGCCAGCGCCAGCTTCTGCCGCATCCCTTTAGAATATTCGCCAATGCGTCGCATGGCATGTTGGGTGAGGCCAAAATATTCCAGCAAATAGTCAATGCGCTCTTTTCGCTTTTGCGCCGAGAGGAAGTACACCTGTCCGAAAAAATCGAGATATTCAATCGCATTCATGCGGGCATACAGACCATGTTGCTCGGTCAACACCCCCACTGCCGAACGAACCTGCTGTGCCTGTCGCACCACATCATAGCCCGCCACACGTGCCCAGCCGCGCGTCGGGCGTAACAGCGCCGTGAGCATCCGCACCGTGGTGGTCTTGCCTGCACCGTTTTGGCCTAACAAAGCCAGAATCTGGCCTGGTTGTACTGCTAAAGATAGACCATCTACAGCCCAAAAATCGTTAAATTGCTTGCTCAAATCATTTGTTTCTATCATATCTTAAGCGTAGCGGGGGTTGACGCCGCTGTCAATGCGACAAATGTCCATAAAACCTTACAACACAATTACTGTTCTTCAGACCGCCGAAGTCTCACCGACTTCGGCGGTCTGAAGTGCCCACGAAGGCCCCCCAAGCCCTCCTCACAATGCTTCTTCGTTTGCCGGGCGCGAAGCGCGATGACGGAAAAACAGCGTTACTGCGGCAGCCACGGCCACAATAGCCATGACCGTCTGATTGGCGTTGATGCCAGCCACCAGGGAGGCATCCAGCCGTAAAAAGTCCAGCAAGAAGCGGACCGTGGGGTAGAAAATCAAATAGACCAGGAACACGTCACCGGGTTTGAGCTTCTCCTCGAAGTGGCGGGTGATCCACATCAGGAAAAACATGTTTGCCAGGTTCAGGAGCGATTCATAAGCAAACAGGGGATGATAATACTCGGCGTTTTCAAAGCCAGGCAGACGATGGGCAGGGTCAATATAAATTTTCCACGGCAGGCTGGTCGGTGCGCCATAAAGTTCCTGATTGAAGAAATTGCCCCAGCGACCAATAGCTTGCCCCAACGCCAGGCTGGGAGCGGCAATATCGGTCCATTCGGCAAAATTTAATTTGTGCCGGCGGGAATACCAGTAAAGCGCAATCACACCACCGATCACCGCTCCCGGAATACCCAGGCCGCCGTGCCAGATGGCCAGCGCATCCAGCGGATGGGTCAAATAATAAGCCGTCGTAATCCCCTGTGCCACCGAAGAAGGCGGCGGGGTGAAAATATGCCACAAGCGCGCCCCGATCACACCGCCAATGATGAGATACACCAGCAAATCCCAAACAATCTCCGGGTCATAGCCGCGACGTTTGGCTTCACGGCTGGCCAGCCAACCACCGGCCAGCGCGCCGAGCATCAAAACAATGCCGTAAAAGCGAATATACAAAGGACCTAGGGAAAATCCATCAATCATTATGCTCTCTCCTGAGTAGAAATTTGTTTCATCCGGGCATGCCCCTGACGGCGCACTGCCCAAATGCGTTGCAATGCAGTGATATTGGCAAAGACAGCAATCAACCCGACCGCCCACAAGGGCTGATTGAACACCAGCAACGGCGCCAGCACCAGGTAACGTTCCACGCGGGTGAGAATCCCAATTTTGGCCTCAAAGCGCAACGACTCGGCACGCGCCTTGACGTAAGAAACCAGCACCGATCCGGCCGCGGCCGCGTAGGTCAACACGCTGCCCAGGGCGTTCCCCTGCATCGAAAAATGATACAACAAGCCACCCAAAATGAGCAGCTCCGAGTACCGGTCGCTAACCGAATCGACAAAGGCACCAAAATCGCTCGGCTCGCCACGCAGACGCGCCATCGTACCATCCAGGGCGTCAATCGGCGTCATCAATAATACGAACAATCCGCCAAGGAACATT
>DAOUAN010000084.1:0-3309 GCA_034433385.1 Anaerolineales bacterium
GGGGGGCTGGCTGGCTCTGGTCGTGGCGAATTAATGGGTCAACGTCGCAATCAGGCTGAGCAGGAACAATCCCCCGGCCAAAAGGATGAGCAAGCGTTCGAGGGGCTGGGCGAGTACATCCCGGGCTGTCCGTCGCCCCATCCGTTTGGGCAGTGGCCCGGTGGGGAAATCGCGCGTGCCAAACAAGACTTCGTTCAGCGCCTCGATGGACGGTGGACGATCATCGGGGTGCAGCGCCATCGCCCACAAAATGGCTCGCTCGGTGCGCAGGCTGATCGCCGGGTTGATCTGGCGAGGGGGGATCAGGCAATCGGGCTGTAAGAAGCGCCGACGCGCTTCCGGCGGCGGCTCGTTGGTGAGCAGATGATAGAGCGTGGCTCCGAAGGAGTAAATATCGGCGCGCACGTCGGTATGCGTGTCGTCGCCCCCGTATTGCTCCAGCGGGGTGTAAAGGGCCGTTCCCTGCCCCTGGATGATGGTAATGGTCACTTCTTCGGGGGCCAGAATCTTGACCAGGCCAAAATCCACCAGTTTGAGCAGACCGTGTGGGGTGATTTTCAGATTGCTCGGTTTGATGTCACGATGGATGATGGGCGGCTCCTGGTGATGAAGGTAGGCCAGGGCATCTGCCAGTTGACTGGCCCAGCCCAGCACCTGTTGCTCTTCCAGGAAGATTTTTTTACGCCGCGCCTCCAGCATTAATTCGCGCAAGTCTTTCCCTGGCACGTAATCCATCACCAGGTAATCGCGTGGGCCGTTGGAGAAGAAATCGGACACTTTGGGGAGGTTGGGATGATCCAGGCGCGCCAAAACAGTGGCCTCGCGCAGGAACTGCTGGCGAGCCTCCTCTAGAATTTTCGGTGGGAGGGCGCGGTCGTATTCGACTTCTTTCAGGGCGCACAGACGGCCTTCCAGCCGGATGTCATCAGCCAGATAGATGCTGCCCATACCACCCTGTCCGATGCGTTCGCGGATGCGATACCGGCCGCGCAGCACCTCCCCTTTTTTCAGGGACAGGGGCACTCTTCTCCTTTGGTCCATACTTCTGTGCTCTTTTCGGCGTCAGGTTTGCACAGAACGGCGATTTTCTGCTATATTATAAACGTCTTTGCTGACAGGATTCGTTATTCTTTGCTTTCAGTGGGTGCTGCGGAGGTTCTGTTATGGATTTGAAGCAAGAAGAGTATCCGTTGTTGATCGCTCAAGAAGGACCGCTAAAAGGGCAGCGCTGGATGTTGAATCATACGTTGGTTGTCGGGCGAGAGCCGAGCTGTGACGTAGTTATCCCCGATCGGCAGGTCTCTCGTTTTCATGCTCGCCTGACGCCTACGCCTGAAGGGGTGATGTTGGAAGACCTCGGTAGCAAAAATGGCACCCACCACAATGGTGTAGAGTTGACTGCCCCGGTCATGCTTCAAGATGGGGATTTGCTGGGGATTGCCCTCGCCCAACAATTTTTGTTTCTGACCTCGGATGCCACCATGCCGTTGGTCGAAGGCACCGGGCGCCCTCGTCGCTTGATGATGGATCAAAAATCGCGCCGGGTGTGGATTAATCAGCAACAGCTGGTGCCGCCTCTTTCTGCCCAGCAATTTCGCCTGCTCTGGCTGCTCTACGAGAGCCAGGGGCAGGTGATCGGACGTGCCGATTTGGTGACGGCGGTGTGGGGCGAGGATCAGGCCGCGGGCGTCTCCGAACAGGCGCTGGATGCGCTCATTCGTCGCTTGCGCGATCGCCTGGCAGAACTTGACCCCACCCATCGTTATATTGAAACCGTGCGCGGCCATGGCGTCCGCCTCGATAACCCTCCTGTGGGGGATTAAGAACGGCGTCGTCGGCAGACGATACCGGTGGAGGCGCCAGAAACAAATGAATCTCCAAATGCAAAAATTACTTGCCCGGCTCATCCTTTCCACGCGGCTGGCAACCCTGGCGACCTTGCGCGAGGATCTGCCTCAGGCCACGTTGGTCGCGTTTGCGCCGGCCAGCGATTTCTCGGCGTTTTATCTCCACCTCAACCGCTTGTCACCCTACGCGATTGACCTGCAAAAAGAATCCCGCCTGGGGTTGTTGATTGCTGAAACGGACGATGGTCGCGAAGACCCCCAGACGCTAGCACGTCTTTCCATTCGCGGCAGTGCTGAAATTTTGCCCCTGGGCGCACCCGGGTATATGCTGGCCAAACAAATATATCTTGCCCGTTTCCCCCACGCGCAAAAACGATTTTCGTTGAGCGAATTTGATTTATGGCGAATTTCCCCGAAGGGAGCGTATTTTACGGTCGGTTCTGGCCAGACCTTTAATTTAACCGTAGAAGCCCTGATGGAAGCTTCGCAGGCATCTTTAGAGGAGGAATGATGAGTAGCGTTTTGATTTTGATCCTGGCGATGTCCATTTGGGGAGCCATTCATTCTTTCCTTGCCTCCTTGACCGTCAAGTCATTTTTTCAGCGTTATGTGGGCTTTGGTTTCATGCGCTTCTACCGCCTGATTTATAACGGCTTTTCTTTCATTAGCTTTCTGCCGATTCTCTGGCTAACGGTGGTTTTGCCGGATCGCCCCCTTTACCAGGTTCCCCTGCCCTGGAGCCTGCTCCTGCTGGCCGGTCAGGGCTTCGCCGTGATTTTGCTGTTGGTGGGGGTGTTGCAAACCGGGCCGCTTTCTTTTGCCGGAGTGCGCCAGCTTTTTGAAGAAGAAAGGCCGGCTTCTCTGGTGACATCTGGCCTGTATCGCTATGTGCGTCATCCGCTTTATACTGCTGGTCTGCTCTTCCTTTGGCTGACGCCGACGATGACGCTCAATCGTTTGACACTTTACCTGGTAGCCACGTTGTATATTCTCATTGGTGCCATCTTTGAGGAGCGGAAATTGTTGGGGGAATTCGGAGAAGCGTATGCTCGCTATCAACGTTCGACGCCTATGTTGATTCCCCGCTGGAATAGAGAAAAGTAAAATTTTAGCGAGAGAAATTCTCACTCACCCTCGTTTTTCATCCCATCGTTTTTCCTTCTGCATTCTGCACTTTGCCTTTTGCATTTTCCCTTTTGCCTTCCGCCTTCCGCCTTCTTCCTTCTGCCTTCTGCATTCTACCTTCCGCCTTCTGCATTCTGCATTC
Source organism: Anaerolineales bacterium (assembly GCA_034433385.1). Lineage (GTDB taxonomy): Bacteria > Chloroflexota > Anaerolineae > Anaerolineales > Villigracilaceae > DAOUAN01. The sequence continues at coordinate 3,115 of DAOUAN010000084.1, forward strand.
TTCCTTCTGCCTTCTGCATTCTGCATTTTGGAGTCCTCCCATGCGCCGCCCTGCCCTGCTCCCGCTCTCACGCTCTCCCATCTTCCTTCTCTCCCTCTTTCTCATCCTCGCCCTCGCCGCTTGTGGACAGCAGACCGCAGACCGCGGACCGTGGACCGCTACGCCGACCGTGGACCATGGACCGTGGACCGCTAC
>DAOUAN010000085.1:0-16765 GCA_034433385.1 Anaerolineales bacterium
GTAGCGGTCCACGGTCCATGGTCCACGGTCGGCGTAGCGGTCCACGGTCCGCGGTCTGCGGTCTGCTGTCCACAAGCGGCGAGGGCGAGGATGAGAAAGAGGGAGAGAAGGAAGATGGGAGAGCGTGAGAGCGGGAGAGGGGAAGGGCGGCGCATGGGAGGACTCCAAAATGCAGAATGCAGAATGCAGAATGCAAAATGCAGAAGGCGGAAGGCAGAAGGTAGAAGGAAAAGTGGATCCACTGCAAAAACGAATTCACCGCAGAGAGCGCAAAGAGCGCAGAGAAAAACTGAAGATACACTTCAAAAATCTCCGCGGTGCATCGCACCTTTTTGCAGGAGAGTCGCTGCCAATTATACGCGCGGCGCGGCGGTTTTCAGATACAATACAAACGGAGGTGCGTATGAGCGTCCTGGTCCCGACCGACGTCGCGCCGACCGGCTTCCGGCCGGTGGCGGAGACGCTGCCCGGGGTGATCGAGCGGCTGGTGGCGGCGTTGAATCCGCATAAAATCATCTTGTTCGGCTCGTATGCCTACGGTCATCCCACGCCGGATAGCGATGTGGATTTGCTGGTGGTGTGGGATACCGACTTGCCGCCGCGCGAGCGGGTCAAGGCGGTATCGCGGTTGATGTATCCGCGCCCGTTTCCGGTGGACATCCTGGTCAAAACTCGTGCTGAACTGGAAAGCGAACTGCCGCGCAACTTTTTCCTGCGTGAAATCGTGACCCGGGGGAGGGTGTTGTATGCCCGATAATGTGTCGGAATGGGTGCGCTATGCCGAAGAAGACTGGCAAGTGTCCGTTTCGCTATTGCGGCGCAAGCAGCCGCCGTTGACGGCGGTCGCTTTTCATGCCCAGCAAAGCGCCGAAAAGTATCTCAAAGCCTTGCTTCTCAGCCGCGGCGCGGCGTTTCCCAAGACGCATGACCTGCCCACGCTCAATACGCTGTGTGAGCAAAACGGTATTTTGACGGGTTTCTCTGTGGATGACTTATCTTTTTTGACCGACTGCGCGGTGACGGTGCGTTACCCCGGGGCGGAGCCGAGCGTGGAGGAGGCGCGTCAGGCGGTGGAAGTGGCGCGGGCGGTGCGCGCCTTTGCGCGAAGATTTTTGGGGGTGAGGTAGGCGGGAAACGGCCTGTGCAGAACAAGCGAATCGTCCCGAAGGTGAGCAGGCCTTCGGGACGGTTTTGTCGGCGGGTGGGGGCGGGGATGGGGCAGGTCCGTACGACAGCCTGCGGTCTTACATCCTGTTCCAGGGTCTACGCAGTCTACGGCCTGATCTCAGCTAGCCGCAGGAGAATTTGCCGAGGGGGAAGAGAGATTTCTCTTTCTACCAAAACTTTTTGGCAAGACGATCAAGGCAACGATGATGCCAATGACGAGGATGTTTTTGATCATCCCTGCAGCCAGGCCGAAGGCAGCGAATCCGTCGCCGCGTTCGCCTTCATGTTCGGGGCGAATCCGCTCAAAGTCCGGGCGAGAAGCGGGCTGGAAACCTTCGGAGGAACGGAAACGCTCATTTTCGGGTCGAAAGCGCGGGGCGAGATTCGTCCCCATCGCATTCACCGCAAAATACATTGCGCTACCGATCAGGGTTGCTACGGTGAGGATAAGGAAGGCACGTGCCAGAGTTTTCATAGGGCTTTCTCCTGTTGGCGGGTTGAACGAGATGTGAAGAATCTATGCAGCGGTTGGACAAACAATTTCTTGAAGGTGTTGGCGATCCAGCTCCAATGCAGGGCGGTATGCAGGCCCAGCAGCAGGAGCGCCATGTTGGCGGAAAGCTCGTGCAGGCCACGCCAGGCAAAATTGCGCGCCAGGGAGATGCCCAGGGCGGGCATGGCACGCTCCGAGATTGCCAGCCCGGAAAGCATCAAGAGGATGCCATCCAGAAAAAGCAACCAATTGAGCACGTAGTTGATGCGCACGCGGGGGGTAGAGTTTAAAAAGTGGCTGGTTACCTGCGCCAACCAATTCCAGTTGAGCAGCAGGTGAATCAGGATGGTCAGGAAGGCCGTGAGGGTCAGCCATTCATGGATGGCCAGGCCGCTGGCACGGGGTTCCATGGCGATGAGGAAACCGATGAAAATCAAGAGATCCAACCACCATTTTGTTTTGAGGTCTTTGCTCATTTAAGTACTCCTTGGGGTTCTGTTTTGTAGTTGGATTGTAGCCAATTGCGGAATTTGCTCATGGAAAAAGCAGGTAGAAAATGTGAAGATTTTGCGATCTTGCAAATTACTTGCCCGATAAAAGCACATGGTATATAATTCGCCCGCTTGAACGGAGAGGTCGCGTAGTCTGGCCTAGCGCGCACGCCTGGAGAGCGTGTTCCCCGCAAGGGGACGCGGGTTCAAATCCCGCCCTCTCCGCCTGAAAACACCCTCGGTGATCCGAGGGTGTTTGTTTTGGGGAGGATCGCAGGGCAGAAGCATCCCCGTTTTGTGAGCTAAACAGTGACAATCTTCACTTTTCATCCGTTTGCCTGGCATGTGCTGACCCTCGAAGGGCTGAGCGCCGGCTTTGTGTTGGGGATGTTGGCCGCCCTGGGGCGCACCTACGGCGGCAAGGTGTGGCGTGCGTTAGCCGTAGCCTACATCGAGATCTTTCGCGGTACGCCTCTGTTGATGCAGGTTTTTCTGCTTTACTACGGCCTGCCGGGCCTGGGCATCACTCTCAGCCGCGAAGCGGCAGCCTTCCTGGCGCTGGCCATTAACTCGGGCGCCTATCAGGCCGAATACCTGCGCGGATCTATGTTGGCGATTGGCGAAGGGCAAATGCTGGCCGGGCGAGCCATTGGCCTTTCGCGGTGGGGCACCATCTTCTACATCATCCTGCCCCAAGCCCTGCGGTTGGCTATTCCCGCCTGGGCCAACGAACCCGTCTCCCTGCTCAAATCTACGGCAGTGGTGTTCCTGATTGCCGTGCCGGAATTGATGGCAAAAACCAAAGCCATCGCCGCCAAAACCTACGACCCGATTGGCGCCTACCTCGTGGTGGCGGTCATCTATCTGGTGATGGTGTATTTGCTGGATGCGTTCATGAAGTGGGTAGAGAAGAAAACACAGATTCCGGGTTTTGACGCGAAATAGCCAGACAACAAAAAACGTCCCGAAGGCTTTTCAACCTTCGGGACGTAGGGACTTTCAGGCTGAATATGCGCTCAGGGCGTTGGCGTCGCCGTGACTTCAGCCGTTGAGGCCGCAGTGGTCTCGGCCGGAGTAGTCCCGCCGGGCAAGGTCGTACTGATTTCGGGAGTTGGTACCGTCAGCGGTACACCCGCATAGACCAGCGGCCCTTCCGCGGGGACATCCGCCGGGCGCCCCAAAGGCATGGCCGGACGGCCGATAGTGGTCTGTCCGTTGGGGGCATAGAGCATCTGATACAGCAAAGACTGCTCCCAATGGCCACCGCCCAAAATGTCATTGCCTTTGGCCTCCCCATTGGCGCGGCGCGAGCCAGCCACAATCCCCGCGTAACTGCTCAAATCCATATTCATCAAAGCCTTGGTCAGGTCAGATTGATGGCAGGAAGCGCAAGCCAGAGAGCCAGGATACCAAAGGTTGGATTCCAGAAAGAGCGGTTGGACATCCTTTGTAAAAGTGGCTTCACAGGTGGTGCCTTTTACATCGGTGAAAGTGAAGGTATCTTTTTCTGGATACCCCGCCGAAACCCAGGCGCCGATCAAATTGACGGCTGCCACCTGGCATTTGTTAAAAACGGCTTGCTTGCCGCCTCGTTGCGGGACAGGCATCGTCGCCGGAATGAGGGTGGGAATGGGGGTGCGGTCCACAACGGCCACCGTCTGTGCCTGCCGACAGGACACACTAAACCCACAGGCGGAAACATAAACAAACGAAAACCACACCACCAAAATCAGCAAAAAGCCGATCAATGTGGCATATATTGTTTTGCGAACGTCATCCATAATACGACCTCCTCCCCTACTTCGTTGCCTTTAAGGTGCGAATGAAATTGACGATGTCCCAGCGTTCGCGCACCAGCAGGTTCTCATTCAGCGGAGGCATGCGACCGGCTACGCCATTGGTAATCGTCAAAAACAGAGCGCCATCGCTTTTCGATTGAACCACATCGCTGGTCAAATCGGCTGGTTTGAAATTTGCCAGAAAACCGGCAATCTGCCCGTTTCCCTGGCCACTCTCGCCATGGCACATCTGACAATGGGTCTGGAACAGCTGGCGGCCGCGCGCGATGGAAACGTCATCGGCCGGGACGGGGTTTTCGGGTGCGCCCATATTGGGGATGGAGACCGGCCCATCTACCGGAATCGAGCGCGGCGGCATGGGCAGGGGATTCTCCATCGGCCGGTAGGAAGGTTGAATTTCCATGAAAGAAATCCAGTCAATTTTGATGACATCGTAGGCGAACAGCATCAGCACACCCAGAAGAGCGCCAATGACGCTGAACACGACAAGAAGTTGTTTAAAGAGTCTCATAGCGGCTGCGCCTCCGCAATTTCAACTTTTTCAGCGCCCAGCGTGCCCAGGGCTTGCTTGAGACGATCTGCCTCATCGGGCGCACAAGAAACGAAAACAGCAATTTTGCCATCACTGATCTCGGTCACATATTCCATGGGGCGATACGAGGGGAAATAGCTATCCAGGAAAACGCCCAGGAAAGTGGACAGCAACATGCCCAACATGGTCAACTCGAACAGCACCACCACCGTAGGCGGGCCGGGGATGAAGGGTTGTCCACCGACCAGCACCGGGTAGTATTTGGGCGTGCCAAAAGTCAGTAGTGCGGCGATGATAAAACCGCCAATCGAGCCTCCCAACGCCAGGCGTGGGACGTTCGTCCATTGCCGCGGGCGGCCCAGCATCGCTTCGGTGACCGGCACGCCGGAGATCACGTTCATCGCCTCGTCGCCGACGCCCAGGGTGCGGAGATGCTCAATGGCGTCCGCGGCCGGCTCGAGGTCCGAAAAGACCGCAAGCAGAGTGATTTTTTCGCTCATCTTCGCTCTCCTATTCCAGTTCGCTCACCGAGACGACGATCTCGCGGCCGAACTTCTTCAGCGAGTGCGCCATCTGACCTTCCTGCACTTCCCAGACGGGAACCAGCGGAACCAGGCGGGAAGCGGCCATGTAAAGCAAAATGAAGAAGGCCAGCGTGCCAATCCCTAAGGGAATTTCAATCCCCGGCTGGTAAAGGCGCCAGGTAAACGGCATACGGTTAATGGTGAGGGAAATGGGTACGATAATGTAACGCTCGAACCACATGCCCACATTGATAAACAGTCCCACAATGAACAGCAACCACGGCGTAGAGCGCCATTTGTTGTTCCACAAAATAGCCCAGGGGATCACAATGTTGAAGACCAACATGGCGAACCACATCCAGCCCAGAGGGCCAGCCTCATGCCAGTGGAGCAATTGCTTCGTCCACTTGTCACCGCCATACCATTGAACCATGTAATCATTGAAGAAGAAATATGCCCAGCCCATGGAAACGATCAGCATGAGCTTGCCAAGGGCGTCGAAGTGTTCGGGGCGGATGAAATACTTCATGTTCTTCATCGTGCCGCGCACCACAGCCAACACCATCGCCACCGCGCCCATGCCTGAATGCAAAGCACCGATGACAAAGTATGGGCCAAAAATCGTAGAGGACCAGCCCGGGCGCGTCGCCGCAGCAAAATCCCACGAAACGATCGTATGCACCGAGAACATGACCGGAATGATGGCAAAAGCGAAGATGTTCATCGCCGTGCGCAGGTGAACCCACTCGCCCTCCGTGCCGCGGAAGCCCAACGCCAGGATTTTGTAGAAGGTCTTGCGCCAGCCAGTAGAACGGTCACGCGCCATCGCCAGATCAGGAATGAGCGGCAAAAAGAGATACATCGTCGAGGCCAGCAAATACGTCGTGATGGCCAACAAATCCCATGAAAGCGGCGAGTGGAAGTTTGGCCACAACTGGCGCTGATTCGGGTAGGGGAACAGCCAGTAAGAGAGCCAGACGCGCCCCATGTGCATGAAAATGCTAAAACCCGCCTGCACCAGACCAAAAGTGGTCATCAACTCGGCCGCCCGGGTGATGGGACGACGGAACTCTGCCTTGAACACCCGCAAAATCGCCGAAATAAACGTCCCCGCGTGGCTGATACCGATCCAGAACACGGTGTTGACCAGGAAAATGCCCCAGTACGACGGACGATTGACACCAGCCACTCCCAGGCCCTGGGCAATCATGTACCCCCAGGCACCAAACAAGAAGACAGCCACGATCACACTGAGCAAGGCAAACACCGCCCAGAATTTCCACGAAGTGGCATGCATGGAATCCATCACCATGGCATTCATCTCGCCGCGCGGCAACGGATCCAACATCAAATGCTTTTCGCGCAAATGCGCCTCGCTATGCGCATGTGAGACATGTTGTTGAGCTGACGCCATCTTTAGCCTCCAATCAAATACGTGACGCGCGGTTGCGTCCCCAACTCTTCTAGCAAATGCACCCCGCGGCGCTGACGAGCCAGCTGACTGACGCGGCTCTCCGGGTCATCCAGGCGGCCGAAGACGATCGCATCGGCCGGGCAAGCCTGGGCGCACGCCGGAGCAAACTCACCATCCATGACCTCGCGCCCCTCGGCCTTGGCCTGATCTTCGGCGCGGTGAATGCGCTGAATACAGAACGTGCATTTTTCCATCACGCCGCGTCGACGCACGGTCACATCGGGATTGAATTGATTGGGCAACGGCTCCGGACGCTCATAATCGCGCCAGTTAAACGAACGCACCTGATAAGGACAGTTGTTCGCGCAGTAGCGCGTCCCCACGCAGCGGTTATAAACCTGCAAGTTAAGCGCCTCGCTCTGACTATGCACCGTAGCAAACACCGGGCACACCGGCTCGCATGGCGCATGACCACACTGCTGGCACAGCACCGGCTGGTAAGGCGTCATCTTCACTTCAGGATACTCGCCTTCCCAAAAACGCTCAATGCGAATCCAATGCATACTGCGCCCATAACCGGCATCTTCCTCGCCAACAAAGGGAATATTGTTTTCCATGGCACAGGCGGCTACACAAGCCTGACAGCCCGTGCACAAATCCTGATCAATGACCATCCCCCACTTGCCCACATCCCCTTCCGCCCAATTGGCACTGTATTCGGGAATTTTCAATTCAGCACTCATGCCACACTCTCCTAATGCTCACCCAGGCCTTCGCCATAGACGCCAATACGGCTTTCCAGGCGCGAAAGGACACGCTTCTTGCCCGTCTTTTCAATTTTGACCTTCACACCAGCAAAGGCCAGGTCACCAGCCTGGTTAAATTTCGGACTCACCAGATTTAGCGGATTGACTCCCCGCCCCTCGGCGTATCGCCCATACGCGGTGTGACCCTGCCCGAAAGGCATGGCGATCACATCCGGACGAATAGCCGGATACAGATAAACGGACGCTTCCACCGCCCCGGCCGGGGAGGTGATCAGAATCACGTCATCGTTCTCCAGCCCCAATTCATGCGCCGTCAGGGGGTTAATTTCAACCCACGAATTCCACATGACCGTGGTCGTCGGATCGGGAACTTCCTGCAACCAGGGCTTGTTCGCTCCGTTATCGCCCAAAACCGGTGAAACAAAGGGCAGCAGGAAGAACTCGCCCTCTCCTTCGAATTCAGCCGCGGGCACTTCCAGGCTGCGGTTCAAGGCGCTGCCGGCTGAAGGAGCCACCAAGCCGTCGGTGGTCTTCCACCAGCCGCCGTACTGCTGGAAATACGCCATAAACGAATTGATCTCGCCCGCGGCGAAATAGCCATCTTCAGCACCCACCAGCGCCGTCAGCTTGTTTTCGAGAAAGGCCACTTCATCGGCAAAAGGTAGGGTCTGCGCCAGTTTGCCCCCCACCGCCGCGGCAGCCGCCAGTAACACATCAGCAGTTGCCCGCGTATTGTAGAACGGCACCACCACCGGCTGCGCCCCCGAAAGGGTAGCCTGATTCGTCCCGGTGGCCACCCGCTGGTAGCCCCACGATTCCAGCCCATGATGATCGGGGAAAATGTAATCCGCTTGCATGGCGGTCTCATCCGGGAAGGTAGCAAAAGAGATGACCAGCGATACGCTCTTCAGGGCATCTTCAAAACCAAGCGCTGGCGGCAAATCAAAGAGCGGATTGACTCCATGCACGAACAGGACTTTGATGTCTCCGGCGCGCATCTTCTCGATAAAAGCCGCCATTTCCTGCACACTGGCTGGTTGATGATAGGCATCCTCGAAAGGCGAAGGCGCCGAAAGGAAAACTCCACCCGGCTGCCCCACGTTACCGACCAGAGCGTTGAGCGCCAGCACCGCTTCAGCCGTTTGCACGCCGTTGCTATACGCAAGTGCTGCCCCGCCCGGAATGGCAAGGCCATGAGCCGCGTTAGCCAGCAGGCCAGCCAGGCGTTGCAAAGTCTCCGCGCTCACCCCCGAAGCCGCGGCAATTTCCTCGACGTTGACGTTGGCAAAGGCTTGCGGCAGGGTGGCACCGCGCGCTTCAGCCGCCAGTCGGCCAATCGCAAGCGCGACCAGCCCCTCGGTCCCAGGCTGAATCGGAATCCACTCGTCAGCTTTGGCGCCAGTTTGGGAGAGTCGCGGCTCAAATTGCACCAGGTAACCGCGTTTGCCATCCTGTCCCTGGCGCATGCGGGCGAAGCCGCGGGTGAAGGCCACCGGCGAGAGCCAGGTCTCCAGGAAGTTGGCGCCAAAAGAGAGCACCAGGTCTGCGCCGCTCAAATCAAAATAAGGCAACGCCGCCTGGCCGAACAGGTTGGCGGTCGCTTTCATCAGCGAAGCGCGCCCTTCAAACAGGCTCAGCCCGCCGAAGCGCAAGGGAGCCGGAGCGCCCAGGGCCTGAGTCAAATCGCTGACCAGATCAAAGAGATGGTCAGGTGCCATGCCCAGCAGGAAGGCGATTTCGCTCGGGCGGGTGTTTTGCAGCGCATCAGCCACAACTTTGATAGCAGCGTCCCAATCCATTTTCTGGAAGTTGCGGCTGCCTCGCCCTGTTTGCTGGACGGGATCAGTCACCCGATCGGGGTTGTACAGACCGTGCAGGGTAGCCTGTCCACGGGCACAGGTTTTGCCCAGGTTGACGGGATGATTTTTGTTTCCTTCTACTTTGATGGCACGACCTTGATGAACGCGGACGACCAATCCACACCCTGCGGCACATTCGCGACAGGTGGTCGCGTAATAGGTGCTCATGCCGTTGTAGGTGTACTCCGGCATTTGTTTGTACGGTTCACGCACAACATAGCGGGAGGCCGGGCCGCAGCCCGTCAGGATAGCACTGGTGGCAGCACCAGCGGTCGCCAGTTTCAAAAAGTCGCGCCGGGAAAAATTCTTGCTCATAAATAGTTTCCTTTCACCCGGTTTTAATAGTGGCAGGTGCCACAGTCGAGAAGTTTGGTACGCTTCTCAGGGTCATTCACGGTGCGCGCCCGATGACAATCCAGACACCAGCCCATGTTGATCACTTGCGGGTTCTGCGCAACAGTCATCTTGCTCAAGTCGCCGTGACAGTTTTCGCAGTTTAACCCTGCGGCAATGTGGGGGCGATGATTGAAATGGACGAAATCGGGCACCATGGCTACCGGCACCCATTGGATGGGCTGATTGTTTTCCACATACTTTGCCAGCTTTTGCAGTTCAGGGCTGGTTTTGGTACGGGTTGTCTGCTGGTGACAGCCCCAGCATTTGGTTTCGGTCGGCAGGCCGGCAGATGGCCCCCGCGTGACGCCGGGGTGACAGTACAAACACTGTATCCCCAGGCCCACATGCAGGTTGTGAGGGAACTGAATCGGTTGTTGGGGCGCTTGCTGAGTGAGATAAATGCCATACGTCGCCGCGCTGGCCAAAACCAGCACAACAATGGCTAACCCCACCCGGCCAAGCGGTGAGAATAACCAGGAAAACAAACGCTTGATCATTGATGCTCCTGAAAGGGTTATTGACGACGGCGCAAAGCAAAAACAATCACTGCACCGACAAAGACCAATACAGAGAGGAATAACAGGGCGCTGCCAATCGTGCCCAGGGCAGCCAGAATGCCGGTGAGAATGCCCAGGATGGGATTGGCAGATGGCCCACCAAGGCGCTGGGGGGCCGGGGTTGCCGCTTCGCCTGCCGGACCCACAGCGGGTTCATCCTTTGCCCCGGGCAGAGTCTGAGCATAAGCCAGCACGTCGCGGCCATCGGCGGGTTTCCAGCCAAGCAGGAAGCCGACGGGCATTTCGGTGCCGGCTACCCCAAAGCGAGTGCGATGCAAAAAGCGATAGGGGTCACGCCGGGCAACAGCACCCAGGGTTTCTTCGATGCCTTCCGTGCGGAAGATGATCTTTTTGCCATCCTCCCCGTGGCATTTGGCACACACTTCTTGAAAGAGCTGTTTCCCATGCTCAACATTACCGTTGATCACTTTCAACGAAACAGCGTCAATATACTCGGAATCGTCAATCAGACCCTCTTTCAAGAAAAGGGCCAGGCGTTGAAGGGATTGATCATCCAGGTAGGCAGAAAAATCATGGGCCGGGTCTTTCCCCCCTTTGAGATGAGCGACAATTTCATCCTGCGTCATCTGCGGGACGAGAATCATCAGGCTGGGGAAACCCGTCTTGTGCGAACCGCTGGCATAGGCGCCATCCACCCCTTTGTAATCCCAGCCATGGCACTCCGAACAGCGCCAGGTATCGGCCCCCGAACGGGTATTGGTAGATTGGCGACTCCAGATCGGCATGTTGCCCTCCGGCGGCGGCACGTTCAAGACGGCATACCACTTATCATACAATTGCGCCCCCACAACCAGGCCTGGCATTTCTTTTTGTTGTATCGCGCTCGCATACGCGAGACTCGTCCCGATGAGAATCAGGACGAGTAAAAGCACAGTGGTCATCCACAGACGTTTCATGGCATACTCCTCCAAAATATGCTGAACCCCACCAGCCGAGGCGGGATTATACCGCAAATTATGCGGAAAAACATAAAAAAGACACAAATAGGTTATTTTTTGCACAAATGAAGAGCGTGATATACTTATGCCACGGACAAACGATGAAGAGGCTATTGAAGATATTACGTCCCGTTCTCTTAATGGCCATGGGTTTGCTGCTGGCCGTTGTCAGTGCGGTAACCAGCCCATTGCTGGTCAGGGAAGGAAACATTGCCCAAGGGGCTTTGCTGGCACAGGTAACCGTGACCCCAACGCCGGTCGAAATCTCGGAGGTGGGTTCCACCGATGGCATCGTCTTGATGGCGATTTTCATCGTGCTGATTGTGATTGTGCCCGTGATCATCTGGCGACGCTCCTGGGCGCGATAAATCACGCTGAGGGAGCAAAACGGCGAGCCTTTTCAATGCGTTCGCCCAAAGGGGGATGGGAGTAGAAGAGAAAAACAACCCATTTTTCAGGGTCCACTTCACCCAGGTTTTGATTGGCCAAACGGGTAAAAGCAGAAGCAAAGGCTTCTCCCTTGCCGGTCATTTGCAGGGCATAATCATCGGCCAGGCTCTCACGCCAGCGCGAAACGGCATTGTTGAGCGGCATGATGATCAGTTCATAGGCCCCAAGGATCAGTTGCAGTACAGGGAAGGCAGCCACATCCGCCGGGGAAGTAAGGTGGAAAACTCCAATCGCCCAGTTCAAGGCCAGGGAGGCAAGGAACAGGCCGACGGTCGTGGTGAGCGTGCCGAAGGCGATTAGCAGGGGAATATCGCGGTGGGCATGGTGACCCAATTCGTGGGCAAGCACCGTCTCGATTTCATCCGGGGTAAATTCGGTGAGAAGGGTATCGCCCAGGATAATACGGCGGGTGTTGCCGAGACCGGTAAGGGCAGCGTTGGCGGCACGCGTGCGACGGGACATATCGAATTTGAAGACGCCCCGCACCTTCGTCCCGCTACGCTGCGCCAGTTTCAGCAGGCGGTCGGCCAGTTCGGCGTGTTCTTCGCCCAGCGGCACATATTTGTTGAAGAGGGGCATGATCAATACAGGCGCCAAATTGGTGAGCAAAACGTTGAAGAGGAGCAAGCCACCCGCAGCCCAAATCCACCACGCATCGCCGGTGAGACGCAAAGCGAGATAGAGCAATTCCACCAAAAGCAGGCCGATGGGGGCGCCAATGGCCAGTTCCTTGAATTGATCGCTGAGCCAATCTTTCAAGGATTGCGTGGATTGCTCAAAGCGATGGGGCAGAAGAAAGCCGCTGTAAAAAGTGAGCGGCAGAGTCAGCATGGCATAGATTCCGCCAAAAGCGATGACAAAAAGAGCCACCAACAACCAATCCGCCCCGTTTTGTACTCCCCACTTTTGGGTGAGCAGCTCTACCAACCCCTGGCGTAAGGCCACCGCCCACCCGCTCAGCAACCAGAGCAGGGAATAGCCGGCGCTGAAGACCATCTCCACCAGCCACAGACGGCGATGAATGCGAGCATATTCTTTGGCTTTTTGCTGGCGCTCAGGGTCTAACACGGCCATACGATTTGTGACCTCCTTTGCTAGCGCAAAGATTGTGCAATCAGGAGCGATTTACTGAAAAACGCTTCGAAAGGAAAAATTTTCATCGGTTGGGTTACAGGTCGTCTCCATCCGCTTTCGTGGAGGGAGGCAGAGTGGCTCTTGTCCCATCTGGTGCTTCAAACACCCTATTTGGGGGCAGGCCGTGAAGATGGTACGTGCAAAATCTCGTCCCTGAGGTCGGTTTTCATGCTTTGTCCGCCAGTTACACCAAAATTAGGCTAAAGTTCAGCAGCAAGCGTGCTCAAAATCCGCTCAACGGGCATCACCTGGCCATACGACTTGAGCGCGGCCAGGAAAGCTTTATGCACCAGATCAGCGGGGATGTGTGTATCGCCATACTCCAGGTCGCGCGTGGCGCAGGCATCTTCGGCGACAATGATGTGAAAGCCGAGATCAGCAGCCGCTCGCGCGGTGGCATCTACGCACATGTGAGTCATCATGCCGGTGATGATCAGCCGTTCAATGTGCCAGCCTTGCAATAGTTCCAAGAGATTGGTCTGACGGAAAGAATTGGGATAATGCTTTTGCACCAACGGCTCGCCCTCAAAGTGAGCCACCGCATCATGAATATCGGTGCCGCGATCGCCGGGCAGGAAAAACGTTGCCCCCGGCCGGATCGAAACGTGTTGGATATGCACCGTGGGCTGTTTGTGATCGCGGAAGCACTGCAATAAAGCAGCCGCCTTTTGGGCCGCAGCCAACGGTTCCACCAGTTCCATCTTCCCGCCGGGGAAGTAATCGTTTTGGATGTCAATCAAAAGCAATGCCGTTCTCACAGATTCTCCTCAGCGTTACTTGCGCCTGAAATCGGCAGGGTTCTCGCCCCAAGCCTGGGTATCCCACTTCAAAAGCCGAAAACCAGCGGCGGTCTTCAGATATTCTTCGGCGCGAGCAATCAAGTTAAATAATAGCGCATTTTCGGCTGTGCGGCTCAATTGAGTTTTGCACTTCCCCGCTCTCACCCAACCGATAGCCACCTGCGAATCCGAGTAAATGGGCCAATCCAGCTGATGTTGCTTCAGCCAGCGGATGGCCTCCACGATGGCCAAAAACTCGCCGACGTTGTTTGTGCCCTGGTCAAATGGGCCTTTGTGGAAAATTTGCTCCCCGCTTTCGGTCTTCACCCCACGATATTCCAATCGCCCCGGCGCCCCGTCGCAGGCGGCATCCACGCAAACGCTGGGCAGAATCGGCCCATTTGGGGGAAACAGGCCGGCCTGCGGGACGATTTTCTTCTTTTCGGGGCGATGTCCAGACTTCCAGGCAGATTCCGCTTCGGCGCGGCTCTCAAAAGACTGAAATTCGGCGCCCGAATAACCAGAAACAGCGGCAGCACACGCCTCCCAGCTTTCGAAAATTCCGGTTTGGCGCCCTTTCCAGACTACATAGTATTTCGTTTTTTTCTTCATGGAGATAGCGCTTTATTCTTTCTTTCCCCAGCCACTCTCTTCTACGGCCATAAAGATATCGGTCGCTGAAATCATCCCGATCAGGATTCCATTTTCATCCACAACCGGCAGGTGATGAATGTGATGCTTTTGCATGACTTGAGAGCATTCTTTCAGCGTCCATTCCGGGCGCGCCGTGATCAGTGGGCCAGACATAATTTCGCCCACAGTGGTCTCTGCCGGGTTGCGGTCAGCGGCGACGATCTTATCGCGAATATCGGTGGTGGTGACAATGCCATAGGCCGGGTTGTTCTCACTCACATTCACGATGACGCTATGAATCCCGCGCCGCCGCATCAAGGTCATGGCATAGGAAACGCTGGTATCCACATCTACCACCACTGCCGGGCTGCTCATCCAATCACGCACTGTGTGAGTCATTGCTTCTCTCCTGGGGCATTTTTGGATAATTCTACGCCAATTTCTCGGTGATTCAAGGTCGAGGAGAAAGCAAGTTCCAGGTCGCTCCGCCATCTGTACTGCGGTAGAGCAACCGCTGCCCGGTAATATCAGCCGTCACCACCCAGCCGATCTGTGGCTGGATGAAGTCCATCAGAGCGAAACTCTCGGCGAAGACAATGTTCGGGGCAACTGCCACCCAGGTTTGGGCCGCATCGCGCGTGACGTAGAACTGGTCGCCGTTATAGACGACGGCCTCTTGCGCCGAAAGGAATTGCGTCATGCCGCCATTGGGCAACAACATTGGGGAAAGAGTCCAGCTGGCCCCACCATCTTGCGAAACATAAATGGCCAGCTGGTTTTGCTCTGCGGTGAGCCGCAGGGCAAGGAAAGCGGTTGGGCCGAAAAAGCGCATGGCATCGATGGAAAGCTCGGCAGTTTCACCATTGGGTGGGAGCGGCAAGGCAACCTGCGACCAGGTGTGACCGCCATCGTCGGTGCGAAACAAATAAGCCACGCCAGGCGCATAGGTCACACCCCAGACCCAGGCGGTTTGCATATCCACGGGGGTCAGGCCAAATTTCAGCCCACCTAGCGGCAGGCTATCCGCTGCGCCGGGGGCCGTCGGGTCGTTAGTGTAGGTTTGCGTCCAGGTTGCGCCGCCATCGGTCGTCTGGAAGATGGCTACGGCGTTGGAGCCAGCGCCTACGCCCAAGTCAGCCAGCATCCAGCCGCGTGAATCGTCCAGAAAGACCAGCCTCCCGCCGCCAAATGGAACCGTGTGCGAGTCCCAATGCAGGCCGCCATCGCTGGTGCGGTATAAATTGCCGCTTTGCTGCGGGCTATCACCTGCCGGGACGAGCACCCAGGCATGGGAAAGATCGAGGAAAAAGGGGTTGACGGCATACCCTACCGCGCTCAATCCAGGCGGGGTAAGGTCAAACCAGGTTTGGCCGCCGTCGGTGGTGCGCAACAAAGCGGTTTCGGTCACACCCCAGCCCTCCTGAGCGGTGAACATTTGGAGGTTGAAGAGGGCCGGAGCAGCCAGATGCGGGAACGAATCCAGGGCGGGGGTGGAAGTCTCGATAACGGGAGCCGGCGTGGGTGGAGTCTGATTCGCCGGCTCGGTCAAAGCAGGGGACGGTTGCCCGCCACAAGATGTGAGCAGCAGGGCCAAAATCAGGAAAAACCATCTTATTCTCATAAAAATCGCTCCTGTGGCAGGCAATTTCTCAATCCAACCACTCTACGATGGTAGCTTCTCCCTGACCGACGCCGACGCACAAGGTAGCCAGCCCGTAGCGGACATTGCCGCGGCGGCGCATTTCGTGCAGCAAGGTGGTCAGGATGCGCGCCCCGGAGCAGCCCAAGGGGTGGCCGAGGGCAATGGCGCCACCGTTGACGTTGACAATTTCGGGGTCGAGGCCAAGGTCTTCGATCACCGCCAGCGATTGGACGGCAAAGGCCTCGTTGATTTCGACCAGGCCAATATCTTTCAGGGTCAGGCCGGCCCGTTGCAAGGCCTTCTGCGTGGCAGGGACGGGACCCAGCCCCATCGTGCGCGGGGGAACGCCGGCGGCGGCAGCAGCGACGAGGCGCGCCAGGGGTTTCAACCCCAGTTCGTTTGCCTTTTCTTCGCTCATGATCAATAGCGCCGCGGCGCCATCGTTGAGGCCGGAGGAGTTGCCGGCGGTCACTGTGCCGCCTTCGCGGAAAGCGGGTTTCAGTTTTGCCAGCGATTCCAGGGTGGTATCGCGGCGTGGACGTTCATCGGTGTCCACCACTTTGGGGTCGCCTTTCTTTTGGGGGACGATGACCGGCACGATTTCCTCGGCGAATTTGCCCGAATCGATGGCGGCGATGGCGCGTTGGTGGCTACGCAGGGCAAACAAGTCTTGCTTTTCGCGGGTGATATGGGGGCGTTCGGCAGCGATGTTCTCAGCGGTCTCGCCCATGGATTCTGTGCCATACATGGCCTTCATCTTCGGGTTGGGGTAGCGCCAGCCGAGGGCGGTATCCCAGGCAGTGAGGTTGCCGAAGGGATAGCCACTTTCGGCCTTGGGGAGCGAGTAGGGGGCACGCGACATGGATTCGACCCCACCGGCGATGAAAACCTGGCCCTCGCCAGCGCGAATCGCCAGGGCAGCATGATTGACTGCGGTCAGCCCTGAAGCGCACAGGCGGTTAAAAGTTACTCCGGCGACTTCGACAGGCAGGCCCGCCAGCAATGCGGCCATGCGGGCCACGTTCCGATTATCCTCGCCTGCCTGGTTGGCACAACCGAAATAGACTTCTTCCACGAGCGCTGGATCCAACCTGTTGCGCTCAACGATAGTTTTTATCACATAAGCAGCCAGATCGTCGGGGCGAACTGCGGCTAACTCCCCCCCTAAA
>DAOUAN010000086.1:0-8249 GCA_034433385.1 Anaerolineales bacterium
AGTCAGGTGTGAGCGGTGGATGGATGCTCATTTCGCCAGTGCCTTGAGAGATGACGCTGTGGGCGAAAAACGCCGTTTTGTGTCATTGCGAGCCGCCAAAGGCGGCGACCTGTGCCCCGCAGGGGTAAGCAATCTCCTGGTCGGCACGGAATAGATGGATTGCTTCGGGGCTGACGCCCCTCGCAATGACACTAGCCGTTTCCCTGTTCTCCATCTTACCCACAACCTTTTAGTGCTCCCTTTCCGCGGCCAGGCGAGCGGCATCCAGTGCGCGCAGGCGGTGGAGGAAGAAGACCCCCAGGGCGAAGAGGGTCAACGCACCAGCCTGATGGATGGATGCGATAGGAATGTTGACGTTGGTCAGGACGACCAGGATGCCCAGGGTAATTTGAAGGGTCACTACCAGGGTGAGCCAGAGCAGGCCCCGTTGCAGGTCGCGCGGGACATTGTATTTTCTGGCCTGCCAGTACACCAGCGGTACAGCGATTAGACCGAGGAAGGCAAACCAACGATGGATGAAGACCACCGTCTGGGGGGTTTCGATCAGGTTACGCCAGTTGAAGCCGTTCTCGCCGAAAATGCCGCGCGGGATCCACTGCCCGAACATGAGCGGCCAGGTGTTGGAGACGTGCCCGGCTTTGAGTCCGGCGACGAGGCCGCCGTAGGAGATTTGGATCAGTAAGAGAAGCAGGGCACCCGCCGCCAGTCTAGAGAGCGGCGACCAGGGGACGCGTTTCCCTTTTTGGGGAAAGCCATAGCGATGATGGAGGGCAGTCCACAAGGCCAGGGCAAGCAAGGTCAAGGCCAGGAGCAAGTGGAGGGTCAGACGAAAATGGCTGACCGCCGGGCGGTCTTCCAATCCGCTGGCGACCATCAGCCAACCCATCACCGCCTGGGCGATGAACAGGATGCCCATCCAAAAGTACACGCCAAATTCTCTCCAGGGGATAATGCGCCGGAAGAGAAAGTAAAAGGCGGGGATGGCGTAGATCAAGCCGGCAAGGCGAGCGATGAGGCGGTGAAACCATTCGATGTAAAAAATGTATTTGTACTCTTCCAACGTCATGTTGGAATTGACATGGATGAATTCGGGCGTTTGCTGATATTTGGCGAACTCTTCCTGCCAGGCCGCATCCCCAATAGGGGGGATCACACCGCTGATGGGATTCCATTCGACGATGGAAAGGCCGGAACGCGTCAGGCGGACAAAGCCACCAAAGACGACCAGAAAGGCTACAACAAAGGCAAAAAGAAAGAGCCAGATCATCACGGCGCGATTTTGCGAAGGACTGGCTTTCCATGCTGATTGAGTCATCTTCCCTCCGAAAGTTAAGTGGTGCCGCGATTATATCGCAGAGCAAGGAGGCTTCGGGGAAGGGCATGACGCGACAGTCCCAGCCGGGGGCCGCTGAGGAGACGCTTCGCCGGGGAGTTAACTTTTTGTAAGGCGCAACAGGTTTGTGAAGATTATGATTTTTGTATAATATAAGCATGACAAAAGACACACTATTTGTTACAAATTTACTCTTACAATAGTGGTAATCGTTTACAATTTTAGTAATGGTTTAGAAAGGCAAAGGAATGATTCGCGTCAACCGTCAGACAGATTATGCCATTCGGGTTTTGCTGGCCCTGGCGCAACGTGGTGATACCGCCCGCGCCTCCACCACAACCATTCAGCAGGAAATGCTCATCCCGCCCGCGCTGGCCGGTCGTATCGTAGCCGACCTGGCACGTGGCGGGTTTATTTTTACCTACGCCGGTCGAGAGGGTGGGATTCAGCTGGCGCGCCCTGCCCATTTGATCACCCTGCTGCAAGTGGTGGAGTTTTTCGAGGGGCCCATCCACTTTTCGGAATGCATCGATGGTGACATCATTTGCCCCTTTGAGCTGGGTTGTCCGGTGCGGGTGCGCTGGTCTCGCCTGGATGGCATGGTGCGCCTGGCGTTGGACAAGATCACCTTTGCCGAGCTGGCCGCCGATGCCGGCGGGCTGGACGGGTTTGTTGCAACCGAATCGCTTCAAATTCCTGAAAAGGAGGATGTATAGCAGATTGGCCCATCTTTTCGTCATTCCCTTCGTTCTTCAAGCACCTTGAACCCCTTCTAATTTCTTCATTTTCTTCAACTGGAGGACGCACGATGGATTCGACAACTTTGCTCTTATCCCGGTGGCAGTTTGGCCTGACGACCATCTACCACTGGCTGTTCGTTCCGCTCACGCTGGGATTGGGCTGGTTTGTAGCCTACATGCAAACGCGCTACTACCAGACGCGTGACGAGACCTATCACAAAATGGCCAAGTTTTGGGGCAAACTCTACCTGATCAACTTTGCCATTGGCGTAGTGACCGGCATCGTCCAGGAATTTCAATTTGGCATGAACTGGAGCGGATATAGCCGCTTCGTCGGCGATATTTTCGGCGCTCCACTGGCCATTGAAGCTTTGCTGGCCTTCTTTATGGAGTCCACCTTCCTGGGCGTATGGATTTTCGGCGAAGGCCGCGTGCCGGAAAAAGTACACCTGGCCTCTATCTGGCTGGCAGCGCTCGGCTCCAACCTTTCCGCGATCTGGATCTTGATCGCCAATGGCTGGATGCAACATCCGGTTGGCTACACGATTAACCAGGTCACCGGGCGCGCCGAGATGACCGATTTCTTCGCCGTCATCGGCAACCCCAAAGCCTGGATCTTCATCTGGCATACCCTGGCCGATGGCTTTGCCACGGCCTCTTTCATCATCATGGGCATCAGCGCCTGGCATCTGCTGCGCAAGCAGTATGTAGAAGTCTACAAGCGCTCTTTCCAGATGGCCGCGCTGGTCGGCACCATTGCCAGCGTGCTGGTCTTCCTGGGCGGGCACACCATGGGCCAATACATGTACGAAGCACAGCCGATGAAATTCGCCGCCATCGAAGCTCACTGGGAGACTTCCGCTCCGGCCGATTTCTCCATTCTCACCATCGGCGACCTGAGCGGGAAGAAAGAAGTCTGGTCCATCCGCTTCCCAGCGGTGCTCAGCTTCCTGGCCTGCAATAACTTCTCCTGCGAAGTCAAGGGCGTGAACGAACTGCAAACCGAATACCAGGCCAAGTATGGCCCCGGCGATTACATCCCCTTGATGGTCGTCACCTACTGGACCTTCCGCATCATGATGACCATCGGCTTCATCATGATCGCCGTTGCCGCCTGGGCACTCTATGAGACGTTGCGCAAGCCCGACTTTGAAAACGCCAAATGGCTGAAATGGCTCCCCCTCTGGGCGATCTCTCTGCCGCATCTGGCCAACGCTTCGGGCTGGATCCTGACCGAAATGGGACGCCAACCCTGGATCGTGTTCGGCCTGCTCAAGGTGCAGGATGCCGTTTCCCCGAATCTGACCCCGCTCGAGCTGTGGATTTCGCTCATTGGCTACACCGCAGTCTATGGCTCGCTGGCAGTGGTTATGTTCGGATTGATGAAGAAATACGCCACTGCCGGGCCTGAACTGGCCATGCACGAATCGGTGGACGTTACCCCCGCCCTCGTCGGCGCGGATGATTAAGTTCACCGCGAGCGCCGCTCTTTGGCGCCTGGCGGTCTCCTGATAACAGGAGATTGCTTCGTCGCAAAGAACGCTCCTCGCAATGACAGGAGATAAATTATGTCTTACGAAACCCTTCAAATCCTTTGGTTCATCCTGATCGCCATCCTGTGGATTGGCTTCTTTTTCCTGGAAGGCTTCGACTTCGGCGTAGGCATGTTGTTGCCCTTCCTCGGCAAGAAGGACGAAGAACGCCGCGCCATCATCAACACCATTGGCTCGGTGTGGGATGGTAATGAAGTCTGGCTGCTGACCGCGGGTGGTGCGACCTTTGCCGCCTTCCCGCACTGGTATGCCACCATGTTCAGCGGGTTCTACCTGGCATTGTTCCTGCTGCTGGTCGGCTTGATCCTGCGCGGGGTCTCGTTCGAGTATCGCTCCAAGAATCCCGACCCGAAGTGGCGCAACCGCTTCGATTGGATGATCTTCGTCGGCTCGCTGTTGCCTTCCATCCTGCTTGGCACGGCCTTTGCCAACCTGTTGCGCGGTGTGCCGATTGATGGCAGTATGACGTATACCGGCAACCTGTTCACTTTGCTTAACCCCTTTGGCCTGCTGGGCGGCCTGACCACTACGGCGGTCTTCCTGCTGCACGGCGCCAACTTCCTCAGCCTGAAGCTGGATGGCGAGTTGCGCGAACGAGCGCGCGCCGCCGCAGGCAAAATTTGGGGCGTGGCCGTGGTACTTTACATCTTGCTGGCCATCTTCACCTACATCTCCGGCTACTGGGCCCGTGGCATGGTCAACCCCGGCATCGTGCCGATTACGGCCCTGGTGGTGTTGCTGGCTGCTGGCTACACCATCCGCCAAAAAATGGAAGGCTGGTCATTTGCCCTGGTGGCGCTTAACATCGTCCTCACCCAGGTCACCTTCTTCAGCATCATGTTCCCCAACGTGATGATCTCCAGCCTGAACCCGGCCTGGAACCTGACCATCTACAATGCCTCATCGTCCCAATACACCCTGACAGTGATGTCCATCGTTGCGCTGATCTTCGTGCCCATCGTACTGGCTTATCAGGGCTGGACGTATTGGATGTTCCGTAAACGGATCAGCACCGAGAAAAAATCGCTGGTGTACTAGCCACTCTCGCCCCCAGGAAATCCTGGGGGCGATTTTTTTGTGCAAAAAAACACAATGAAACCTTTTCGGATAAAAAAAATCTAAATAAAAACCATCAACCAAAGGAGGAGCTTGTATGGCCAAAATTGTTGTGATTGGTGCCGGGTTTGCCGGGCAGACGGCTGCCCTTTACCTGGGGACAAAACTCGGCAAAAAACATGAAGTCACGGTGATCAGCAACCGCGACGTGTTCGGCTACGTCCCCTCGTGGGTTTGGGTAGGCGTCGGCCACATGAAACCCGAAGATACAATCTTCAAACTCAAACCCGTGTACGATCGGATTCATGTCAACTTTGTCCACGCCGCCGCCGAGGAGATACACCCCGACCCCGGTGACCAGTATGTGCTGGGCAAGGAAATAAGCACGGGGAAGCCCGTGCGCCTGGATTATGACTACCTGGTCATTGCCCCCGGCCCCCTACTCAATTTTGCCGGCACGCCCGGCTTGGGACCGGATGGCGGATACACGCATTCAATTTGCTCCCTGCCCCACGCCATCAAGACACGGGATGCCTATCTGGCCCTGGTCGAGCGCATGAAAAAGGGCGAAAAGGTCAAAATCGTCATCGGCACCGGTCACCCGCTGGCCACCTGTCAGGGAGCGGCCTTCGAATATATCAGCAATGTGCACAAAGACCTGGTCAAGCGCGGCCTGCGTGACAAAGCCGACCTGCTCTGGCTTTCCAACGAACCCGCCCTGGGTGATTTTGGCGTCAACGGGGTTCAAATCAAACGCAACGGGCATGTGCTGAAGAGCGATGAATTTATCAAATCCGTTTTCAACGATGCCGGCATTCGCTACCAGGTGCAGACTGGCGTCAAAAAGGTCGAAGAAGGCAAGATTTACTGGGAAAATTACGAGGGGGAAGAAGGCGTTACCGAATTCGATTTCGCCATGCTCATTCCGCAATTCAAGGGACAACCCTTCAAATACATCGGCAAAGACGGTTCAGACGTTTCTTCCAAGCTGGTCAACCCAGCCGGCTTTGTGCTGGTAGATGGCATCTACGGCCTGCCTTATTCCGAACTTTCGCAAACCCCTGAAGCCTGGCCTGCCCGCTACCAGAATCCCAACTACCCGAACATCTTTGCCGCAGGCATCGCGTTTGCCCCTCCAGGCCCTATCTCCAAGCCTTTTACCAACAAAAACAATTTCATGATCGCCCCCGCGCCGCCGCGCACCGGCATGGTCAGCGGAATGATCGGCCGCGTCGTCGCCATGAACATTGTGGACCTGGTCAACGGCAAAGAAATGGCTCACAGCGAACGCATGACTGAAATGGTTGCTGCCTGCATCGCCAGCATGGGCGATTCGCTTTGGGACGGGAGCGCCGTTTCCATCGTCATGCGCCCGGTCGTTCCCGATCGCAAAAAGTATGCCAACGAATACGGGCGCGATCTCTTCATCTCCCATCTGGAAATGGGGCTGGCAGGCGCCTGGATGAAGTTTATGCTCCATCACACTTTCATCTGGAAGTTCAAGGCCCTGCCCGGCTGGACGTTAATCCCGGAATAAATCACGGAGAACAACCCTATGAGCACCCAGGAATTCTCAAAAGCCGAAAAATTTTGGATGAATTTCAAACTCTATCAGCTCTGGCGCTTCATCGTGCTGAACGTCAAAATCTACACCATCGCCGTTCAGAGCAAATTCCGCTAAAGTAGCCGGTCAACTCTCTGAAAAACCTGACTCATCCCACAGCGGGGTGAGTCAGGTTTCGCGCTGAGATTGCTTCTTCGCCATTTTTCTCGCTACCTCTCGCGTATAATCAACCCATGCACCGAAAACTTCTTGAACTCTCCCGCCATTCTCGCCTGGCCCTGGTCATCACCATCCTGAGCGGATTCTCCGCCGGCCTGCTCACTCTCTGGCAGGCCTGGCTGCTGAGCGGAACCGTCAACGATGTCTTTTTGGGGCACCAGACCCTTTCACAGGTGACCCCTTTCTTGATCGGGTTGCTGCTCATCATCGTGGCGCGAAGCGCCCTCACCTGGATCAACGAGATCGCTGCCAACGCTATCGCGGTGCGCGTCAAAACCGACCTGCGCGAGCGGCTCTTCCAGCACATCCTGCGCCTGGGGCCGGCCTACGCCCGCGGTCAACGCAGCGGCGAATTGACCAGCATCGCCACCGAAAGCATCGAAGCCCTGGATGCCTATTTCAGCCAATACCTGCCCCAGCTGGTCATCACCGCCCTGCTCCCGATCAGCATCCTGCTCATCGTCTTTCCCAGCGACCCGCTTTCCGGCCTGGTGTTGCTCGTCACCGGCCCGCTCATCCCCTTTTTTATGATTCTCATCGGCAAGGGCGCAGAAATCGTCACCAAACGGCAATATGACACCCTGCGCCTGCTCAGTGCCCATTTTCTCGATAGTTTGCAAGGGCTGACCACGCTCAAAATTTTCGGCCAATCCAAAGCCCATCTCAAAAGCATTGCGGAAGTCAGCGAGAAATTTCGCGATACCACCCTGAGCGTCTTGCGCATTACCTTCCTCTCCGCCCTGGCGCTGGAGCTGCTGGCCACCATCAGCACTGCCATCGTCGCCGTAGAAATCGGCCTGCGCCTGCTCTACGCCCGCATGGAATTTCGCCAGGCCTTCTTCCTGCTCATCCTGGCGCCCGAATTTTATCTTCCGCTACGCATGTTGGGGGCGCGCTTCCACGCCGGCATGGCTGGGACCACCGCGGCGAAGCGCATTTTTGAAATTCTGGATACGCCTGTCGCCGCCGGAGAGTTACCAGCCGCCCTCCCTGCAACGCAGAGGGAAGAAATTTCAGCCATTGAATTCGAAAACGTCTCATTTACGTATCCCCATGAGGCCACCCCGGCGCTTGAAAACATCCACCTGGTCATCAAGCCTGGTCAGCACATTGCCCTCGTAGGCGCCAGCGGCGCGGGAAAGACCACCCTGGTCAACTTGCTGCTCGGCTTTTTGACCCCTACTCAGGGCAACATCTACACCACCATCGCCGGCCAGAAGATCGCCGCTGCGCCGCCTATCGAACAAATCGCCTGGTTGCCCCAAAAACCCTATCTTTTCCACGATACCATCGCCGCAAACATCCGCCTGGGGCGCCCCGAAGCCAGCCAGGAAGAAGTCATCGCCGCGGCTCGCGCCGCCCACCTGCACGAATTCATCGAAAGCCTGCCCCAAAAATACGAGACGGTGATCGGTGAAGGCGGGGCGCGCCTCTCCGGCGGCGAAGCCCAACGCCTGGCCATCGCCCGCGCTTTCCTGAAAAACGCCCCCATCCTTGTCCTCGACGAACCCACCTCCAGCCTCGACCCGCGCACCGAAGCCCTGCTCGAAGAATCCACCCGCAACCTGATGCAGGGACGCACCGTCATCACCATCGCCCATCGGCTCAACACCGTTTTCCAGGCCGATCACATCATCGTCCTGGAAGGCGGGCGCATTCGCGAACAAGGCACCCACAGCGAATTGCTGGCCCAAAACGGCGCCTACGCCGCCATGGTCAAAGCCTACCAGAGCAAAAGCCCCCACATCTCCCTCACCGCGCCAGAGATTCCATCCCGGCCCACC
>DAOUAN010000087.1:0-5082 GCA_034433385.1 Anaerolineales bacterium
ACCTTATCTCGATTGGGAACTCAAAACCTCATAACGATCCATCGTCTGCGATCCGCGGTCTGCGGTCCAAGCTAACCCCACCTTATCCCGATTGAGGGATTGAAACTCCACTGTCCAGGAATCACGCCTCACGAGTCTAAACCCGCCTTATCCCGATTGAAAGAGTAAAACGCGGTCCGCCAGCCCCCCACGCCGTCCACTACTCATCGCCTAAACTCTTTCCCCATTTGAGCGTATAATACCTTTGCGCGCGGCGAGACCCAATGCTCTCCGGCTCGTATATCCTGGAAGGAGGCTCAAATGACCGATTTTTTTGAAAAAGTAAAAAGCCAGACCGATCCCTTCAAAAAACTGGCTGCCTATATCCCCGGCTTCAACGGCTATGTAGAACGTCAGACCCGCCGCGATGCTGATAAACTCGTCCGCGACACAGTAGCGCGCCGCTTCGAAGAACTCTGGAAACGCACCTCAAACCTGCAAAGCGAACTGGTCAGTAACGGCATGATCACCTACGTCGATGACATCGAAAAAGCCGCCCTGCAATTGCGCACCTTCATCGATAAACTCAGCACCGCCCCGCGCGGCTACTCCGGCTTGTTCGATGCCATCAAAATCAACGAAGCAGAACTGGAAGCCCTCTACCAATTTGACCTGGCCTTCTTTGACCTGGCGGAGCAAATTCAACACGGCCTGGATGTGCTCGAAGCCAGCCTGAACGACGAAACCGCCCTGCCCGCCGCCATTCGCAACCTGGTCTCCCTCGCCCGCCTGGCCGTCGAGACGTACAACCGCCGCAGCGAAGTTCTCACCAGCAGCGCGGCCTGACCCCCCCCATTCCCTGCAAACCGAGGCTACCATGTGGCACGCCTATCATACCGTCACCTCGCTTGATGAAGCCATCACGCTCCTCGCCCAAAAAGGAAGCAGCGCCCGCATCGTCGCCGGCGCAACCGACCTGATCCTGGAACTCGAACGCGGCGTGCGCCACGGCGTGGACACCCTCATCGACATCACCCGCATCCCCGGCCTGGATCGCATCACCCTGGACGAAGACGAAGTCATCCACCTCGGCCCCCTGGTCACCCACAACCATTGTGCCGCCTCCAAATTGATCCAGGAACGCGCCTTCCCCCTGGCTCGCGCCGCCTGGGAAGTGGGCGCCCCCCAAATCCGCAATCGCGGCACCGTGGCCGGAAACCTGATCACCGCCTCGCCCGCCAACGACACCATCACCCCGCTCATGGCCCTGGGCGCACAGGTCACCCTGCTTTCGCCACGCGGCGAGCGCACCCTCCCCTTGCAAGATTTCTACACCGGCGTGCGCCAAACCGTGATGCAACCCGATGAGCTGCTGGTAGATATTGCCCTGCCAGCGATGCGCCCCAGCCAGCGCGGGACCTTCCTCAAACTGGCCTTGCGCCGCGCCCAGGCGATTTCCGTGGTCAACGTGGCGCTCGTGCTAGACTTTGACGGGGCGCGCGTTAAATCGGCCGCCATCACGCTCGGCGCGGTTGCCCCCACCATCATCCACGCCCGCCAGGCGGAGGCCTACCTGGCCGGCCGGGAGCTGAGCGAAGAAGTCATCGCCGATGCTGCCCGCCTGGCCATGCAGGCCAGCCGCCCCATTGACGATATTCGCGCCTCGGCCGCCTACCGCCGCGAGATGGTACGCGTGGTCACCGCGCGTGGGCTGAGACTCCTGCGCGAGGGTCAGGAGCAGGCCGGGTTCCCGCGTGATCCGGTCCTGTTGTGGGAAAAGCCCAATGGGCAGAAATCCTCCCCCATCCGGCACGAAGCGCCCCAGCAACCCATCCAGACGCGCATCAATGGCCGGGAATACACCTTCACCAGCGGGCATGAGAAGACCCTGTTGCGTCTGTTGCGCGAAGAGGCCGGCCTGATTGGGACCAAAGAGGGCTGCGCTGAGGGAGAATGCGGCGCCTGCACCGTGCTGCTGGATGGAAAAGCCGTAATGGCTTGCCTGGTGCCTGCCCCTCGGGCCCATGGCGCCGAGATCGTCACCGTGGAAGGCCTGGCGCAGGGGGAAAACCTGCATCCCATTCAGGAGGCGTTCATTCAGGATGGCGCGGTGCAATGCGGTTACTGCACACCGGGATTTTTGATGTCGGCGGCGACGCTGCTCAAGGAACGTCCCCAGCCTACCCGCGAGGAAATTGAGCAAGCCATTACCGGTAATTTGTGTCGCTGCACGGGGTATTACAAAATCGTGCAGGCCATTGAAGACGCCAGCTGCCTGGAAAGAGCATAGCCGGAGGCGAGGGAAAAGATCATGAAATACGCGCAATACCAGAAGAAGACCCCCCCCAAACCCACCCAACCACACCCCATCTGGCGCGGCATCGGCTGCCTGATGATGATCCTTGTGCCGTTCATGTCCTACGCGGCGGGGGTGCTGACGGTGAATTATGCCCTGCAACAAGGCTACCCTCTGCCCTATCAGTTGTTAGGTGCGCCAACGCTGCCGGCCTTCATCTGGCAGAACCCGACCCTGGCTTATCTCTTTGCACCGCTGCTCCGGTGGGAAAACCTGTATGCCCATTTGACGTTTGCCCTGGTGTATGTGGTGCTGTTTGGTAGCATTTTGGCTTTTGTTTATGCCCTGATCTACCGGTTTGTGGGGCCGCCGCGCTACACCCCGCTGGATGTGCCCCCGCCGCCGGTCAAAATCCGTCCACACAAACGATAAGGGGTTCGTATGAACAAGCAGGTCATTGGTCAATCTCTGCCTCGCATTGACGCCCGCGGCAAGGTCACCGGCGAAACGCAATATTCGGGTGATCTTTCCATGCCGGGCATGCTGCACATGAAAATTTTGTTTGCCGAGCGCCCTCATGCCCGCATCAAACGCATTGATCCCCGCCGGGCCGAAGCAGCGCCGGGGGTCGTCGCTGTGTTCACCGCCAGAGATGTGCCGGTGAATGAATACGGCCTGCAATGGAAAGATCAGCCCGTGTTGTGCGGGCCAGGCTCAGCCAAAGCCGGCGCCGATGTGGTGCGCTTTGTGGGCGATCAGGTGGCTGTGGTCGTAGCCGAGAGCGAGGCGCAGGCCGCCGCGGCGGTGAAGTTAATTGAGGTGGAATACGAGGATTTGCCCGTCGTTTGCGATCCGCTGGAGGCGATGAAGCCAGGGGCGCCGCGCGTTCACGAGGAGATCGGCGACTCGAACGTGTGCGTCCATTACCGCATCCGCAAAGGCGATGTGGAAAAAGCCTTCGCCGAGGCAGATGTGATCGTCGAAAGCGAATATCGCACGCCGGTACAAGAACACGCCTATTTGCAGCCGGAGGCCGGGCTGGCCTACCTGGACGAAGAGGGGCGGGTAACCGTAGCCTGCGCGGGTCAGTGGACGCACGTCGATCGCGAGCAGGTAGCCCATGCCCTCAACTTGCCGGAGGAGCAGGTACGGGTCATTTACCCGGCGATTGGCGGTGCCTTTGGCGGGCGCGAGGATATGTCGGTGCAAATTGTGCTCGCCCTGGCCGCCTGGAAGTTGCAACGACCGGTCAAAATCATCTGGAGTCGACGCGAATCGATGATCGGGCACGGTAAACGCCACCCGGTGATTCTGCGGGCCAGATGGGGCGCAACCCGAGATGGCCGTCTGGTGGCCGCCGAGAACGAAATCATTGGCGATTGCGGCGCTTACATGTACACGACCAACAAGGTGTTGGGCAACACCACCATCACATCTACCGGCCCCTACTTTATCCCCAACGTCAAAACCGACGTGTATGGGGTGTACACCAACAACCTGCCCAGCGCGGCCTTTCGCGGCTTTGGCGCTCCCCAGGGGCTCTTCATGGCCGAGATGCAAATGACCAAACTGGCCGAAAAGCTGGGCATGGACCCGGTGGAATTTCGGCTAAAAAATGCCCTGCGCGATGGCCTGACGATGGGGGTGGGCACGCCCGCCCCCGGTCCGGTGAGCGTGCCGCAGGTGATCGAAGCCGCGGCGCAGCGTTTCGGCTGGGATCAACCCATCCGCCAGCCCAAATCGCCCGTCCTGCGGCGCGGCAAGGGGTTCGCCGCGGGCTTCAAGAACGTGGGCTTTTCGTTTGGCTATCAGGAGCATTGCTGGGCCAAGGTGGAATTACACGGCAGCACCGACATTGAGCGGGTGATCGTCTGGCACGCGGGCGCCGAGGTTGGGCAGGGCACTCACACGGTCATGGCCCAAATGGCCGCGGAGGCCGTCGGTGTGCCATTGGAGAAGGTTACCCTGTTCACTTCAGACACGGCTACCATGGGCAACCCCGGCTCGGCTTCGGCTTCGCGGCTGACCTTCATGGCGGGGAATGCGATCAAAGGCGCGGCAGAAATCGCCCTAAATAAGTGGAAAGCCGAAGAGCGCCCGGCGATTGGCGAATTCAAATATCTGGCGCCACGCACCACACCTTTCGATAAAGAAACCGGTTACTCCACCCCCAATTTTTCCTACGCCTATGCGGCTCAGGCCGTGGAGGTGGAGGTAGATACCGAAACCGGGCAGATTCGCCTGCTGCGGGTGGTCTCCGCCGATGATGTGGGGCAGGCGATCAACCCGGCGCTGGTGGAAGGGCAAATTGAGGGTGCGGTGGTGCAGGCACAAGGCTATGCCCTGATGGAAGATTTCAAGATGAAAGAGGGCTACGTCTTGACCGATCAACTCAGCACGTATCTGATCCCGACGATTTTGGATATTCCCGAAAAAGTCGAATCGGTCATCGTGGAGGTGCCAGATCCAAACGGCCCGTGGGGGGCGCGCGGCGTCGGCGAATTGCCCTTCCTGCCCCTGGCACCAGCCATTGCCGCCGCGGTGTACGATGCGATCGGAGTGTGGCTCGACGAGTTCCCGTTCACGCCAGAACGCGTCTTACGCGCTCTGGGGAAGATTTAGCCGCCCCTCCGCCCGGAGATACAAAGGGGAGCACTAAAAGGTTGTGGGAAGATGGAGAACAGGGAAACGGCTAGTGTCATTGCGAGGGGCGTCAGCCCCGAAGCAATCCATCCATTCCTTGCCGACCAGGAGATTGCTTACCCCTGCGGGGCACAGGTCGCCGCCTTTGGCGGCTCGCAATGACA
>DAOUAN010000088.1:0-6442 GCA_034433385.1 Anaerolineales bacterium
TGATTTGCGGCTAACACCGTTTGCAGCGGACAGCGGCTGCGCCGCTTGCGGGTACGCGCCGCGAGCCAGCGGAGTTGAGTTTGGGCGAAGGGGGTTTGCCCGTCCCGCCGCTGCCGCTGAAACCAACCGTTAGCCGCCAGTTCAGTAGGTCACTATGAAAGTTTGCCTTATCCCGCTGAAAATTGAAGCAAGAAATCCTGTAGAGAATTTACAGCGTTTTCAAGCAAGGTTGAAAGAAATAGCATTCTATCAACCTGACTTGGTTTGTCTGCCAGAATGTGCTTTTACAGGGTATTTGTATGAGACGCAGGATTTTGAAGAGTTCGCCGAGCCAATCCCTGGAGAAACGACTGCCATCATTACAAGGTTAGCCCAAGAGCATCGGTGTTATATTTGCTTTGGGATGTTAGAGAAATCAAAGGAAGGTGTTTATAGTTCTGCTGTTTTGGTGGATAAGTTTGGCAGGGTCATCCATATTCATCGAAAAATTATTGAACAGCCGCCCTTTGCTACAGGCAAGGAAGTAAAGGCAATAGACACCGAGTTGGGTAAAGTTTCTATACTTTTATGCGGCGATTTGTTTGATGATGGTGTAAAAGCTGAAATAAGTTCAGATACCGACATTTTGATATTGCCACTAGCACGCAGTTTTGATGGGAAGTCACCCGACTTGGAAAGGTGGATGAAAGAAGAACGTCAAGCCTATGTAAATGAAATCAAGAAAGTTGGCATCACTGGTTTGATTGTGAATGCTTTGGAGGAACCTTCTTTGCCGGAATCGTCATTTGGCGGCGCAATGATAGTCAGTCCAGACGGCGAAGTTTTAGCCGAGTCGGAGCATGGAACAGACACGGCTTTGATGTTTGAGTTAGTTTCGGTTCGGTAAAACGGCGGCTAACATCGTTTGCAGCGGACAGCGGCTTTGCTGCTCCGGGTATGCGCCGCGAGCCAGCGGAGTAGTTTTCGGGCGAAGGTGTCTTGCCAGCCCCGCCGCTGCCGCTAAAACCAACCGTTAGCCCGCACAATCAACTCTTGGTGCGTGTATGGGAAAGACACGAGACAAAACCATAAAAATTGATAGACTGATTAGCATTGCATCACTCCTCATTTCTGCAATAGCAGTGGTGTTTGCGTGGCAAGCTAATAGAATCGCTCGTGAAGCAAATGAGTTGACCCAACGTTCCATTCAAGTCGCTCAAGAATCAAATAGGATCGCCCTACTCGATAAACCCGACCCCCAGACCATACGTGGTACAGGGACGATCCCCATTTTCGTTTATGGCTGTAAATACCCCTCTTCTGACCTTTACCACATTTATTCTGTAACTGATGTTTACATCACATTTGCTAATAATGGCGGCAGGGTAGCAACGCTATCGCAAGTTGAGTTGATGGGTACGCCTGACTTTTGGTCTGTAAGGGTTTATCAAAATGACGCCGAAATAAATCTACCTGTACAGATATTACCTGGTATTGAAACAAGACTGCAATTTGTTGCCAAAAGTGTAAGCAATGGCGAGCCAGAAACAAAGATCAAGACTATTTATGAAGAACGTTATCGTTCTAATCCGATATTGCGCTGGACTTTTTACTTCAGCGACGGAAGAGTAATAGTTTGGGAAACGCAGGCTTATGGTAGTAGCCCTGGTTTGGATTTTAGTAGAAGTTGTGAATAACAAAGAGCGTTTCTTGCAAGAATGTGCGGGCTAACAAGCGTTTCCAGCCGACAGCGCTCCGCGCTGCGGCTGAAACGCAAGCCGTTGGGCAGTCGGCTATCTGACTTTTATTGCACCTTGAAATCGCGGCTGGTTGTGCGCGGGTCTTGCCCGCGTGCGGGTTTGCCTGCCGTCCCTGTTTCGGGGCTGCGGGTGCATGGGCTGGCGCGCTTTGCCTGCCGTCCCCGCCCGCGGCTGGCCCCTGGCGTTTTCCACGCTCTGGCGTGACTGGCCCGCAGGCGTTTCCCCGCGCTGGCGCGTCCCCGTTTCGGCGGGTATCGGGCGGCTGGAAGGTTTTCCGCTAAAGCGGCTGGGGTTATACGGTTAGCGCCGTCCGCCCGCCGGGGTAGGTTTCGGGCGTGTGCGTTTCCGCTCCGAGGCGTTTCACTGGCCCGGGCGGCGGGCTGCTGTGCGGGCGTGTGGGTCTTGCCCGCAGGCGGGCCTTGCCAACGGGTTCGTGGGCGGGCGCGGGGGAAGCGCGTATCGGGCGTTTGTCCGTGCGTGGCTGCCTTGCCTGCCGCTGCTCTGGCCGTGCGGGGGCGGGTCAGCGTCTGCGCTGTTTGCCCGCAGGCAAACGGGGCGCGTCTATGGCGGGCGTTCGTGTGTGCGGCAGGCGCGTCCCTGCCCAACATCGTTTGCAGCGGACGGGCGGGGGCGTTGTCCCGCCCGAAGGGATTCAGCCCCGAAAGCGGGTTCGCCCTTTGGCGTTTCTCTGCCAAATCCCCGCCCGCCGCTAAAACCTGCCGTTGGGCGCACTACTCTTTGCCCGTTGGAGGAACCAGACCATGAAATCCAAAGTGTTCACCTTCATTCTCTTTGGAGTCTTGCTTCTTTCATTGTCATTCCTCGGCAGCGTTGCTGCGCAGGAACCCATTTCCACTCCAGAGCCTACCCTCACAATTGACGACCCCACGCCTACTCCCGAGCCTACGTTTCCGGCACCAATTTCAGCACCCACGGAAGAAGGGGAACAAATTTTTGGATTGGCAGTCGCCGTAACACCGCAACCGCCTGACCCGGATTGCAGTGATGGTCAGTGCGTCTTCTGGGTAGGCAGCGGCAGTGACGATGCTGGCACCGACCCTTATGGTGGAGCGTGCCTGTATCGTGTCAACGCCAATGAAATCTACCTGGGGCAATGTCCGTATGGGCAGAACATCACCAGCGGCTTCCGCTTCCCCAACGTGACACTTCCTCAAGGAGCCCAGATTGCCGAAGCCTACCTTGAGTTCACGGTGGACGGCCCTTATAGCGATGACCTGACCGTTGCTTTCTACGGAGAAAACAGGGGGAATGCGCAACCTTTCAGTTCGTTCAGCCGCCCTGAGAATCGCCCGCTGACCCAGGCCTCGGCGACCTGGCATATCCCATCGAGCGACCATTGGGAACTGGGGCAAATCCGAACCAGCCCCGATTTGACGGCCATTGTGCAGGAGATAGTCAACCGTCCCGACTGGGCTTCGGGCAACGGGCTGGCGATTATCGTGAGGAATGCCGGGCCTGCCAGCGGTCCGAATCGCCATCGCCGGGTCATCGGCTACGAGCGTCCGGTGTGGTATCCGGGGCGGGAGAATGCGGCGCGCCTGGTCGTTCGGCTGTCGAAGCCGGTTTCGGTGGAAATCCTGGACTCACAAGGCAACGCAGTGAACGCACAGAACCTGAATGCTGACGGCTGGCCGACTCCAAATCCGCTCACGGTGAAGGTGACGTTGACCTGCCCGGCGGAAGGGTTCAATTGCGATTACTATCCCTTCACTTTGAACATTGGCTTTGAAGGCGCGCCAGGGCGTTTTTACCTGTACGATGCCAGCCTCATGCCTGACGGGTCGAACTGCTACGGCGACTCGCCGGCCATACAACCTACCTATCAGACCTTCACGCTTTCCTGCAACAGCATCAGCCTGTATGCAGGTGATACCATCACCCATACCTGGACGCTGTGGGTACGACCTTCGACAGCCGTCACATTGAGCGCCGAGGCAACTTACGGAGGTGATAGCGATGAAGCATGGGTGAGTGTCCCTCGGGCCAGCATTTACCCGGTGGTGGTGATTCCCGGTATTTTAGGCTCGTGGAAAAACTTTTCCGGGGAATGGGTGATTGACCCGCTGCTGGGTACATATGACAACCTGCTGGAAGAACTGCGCCTGGTGGGCTATGAAGACGGCGTGAGTTTGTTCACCTTTCCCTATGATTGGCGTCAACCTCTTGAGACCACAGGGAGTGAACTGGGAACGGCGCTGGACGGCTTTCTCGCTCAAGCCGCCGCTCGGCCCTATGTTCGCACCGATAAAGTGGACATCATTGCCCACAGCATGGGCGGCCTGGTCTCTCGCGCTTACATTCAGGGGAATGGCTATCGCAACAACGCGCGCCGCCTGATTACGCTGGGCACGCCGCATCTCGGCGCGCCTTCTACGTATCTCATGGCAGAAGGCCTGGAATTTCAAGGCATCGAAGGGCCGATTTTGAGAATGGTTGCCCAATCGCAGGCCAAAAAATCTGGCTATTGCACATGGGTATATCCGCCTCCATGGTCAGATGGCGTTCCTGTTTGCATCGTTACGAACTCCGATTTCTATCGCTATGTACAACAACAGATACCCACAGTTCGGCAACTCTTCCCTGACCGTCGTTACCTTTCCAGTAACCCTGGCGGCTATCTCATCAGTGTTGCTAACCCGACGCAGATTTATCCGTATGGGGTGCAAGTCAATGGTTTCCTTGAAGGTCTCAACGGAAATGTTGGTATTCTCGTCTCTAGATTGGGCGTGCAAGGGATTATCCCTGTGGTAGGGAATGGCAAAAGAACTGACTCTTATTATCGTGTAATACCGCCCCTAACCAATCAAGCCCCTTTATGGGCAAATGGTAAAGTTCCGCAAAATTCCGAGAATGTACAGTTCAGGGAGCAAGCATCAGGGGATGGGACTGTTCCTTCTGCCAGCGCCAATCTTGGATTGGTGGATAGCCGTATTTCTTCACTCTTTGTGACCAGAGCCGATGACGGTCAGCAAGATGTGGAACATCGCCACCTGCCTACCCAGCTCCAACTCTCCACTATCGAGCGTCTCATTGGCTTGCGCCCGCCCTTCGATGCCGGGTTCTCCGACCCGCTTGTTCGCAATCCCATCCTGATTCGCAATCTCTCGCCTGTGGAAATGCAGGTGATTGACCCGCTGGGTCGCCGGGCCGGCGTGGATTTCGACACCAGGAGCGAACTGACCGAGATTCCTACCGCCGCCTTCTGGCGTTCGGATGTGCCCGGCGAGCCGGATTTTCTCTTCATCCGCGAACCCCTTCCCGGCACGTACACCATCCGCTTGCTGGGCATCGCCGAAGGGCAATACACGGTGGGCATGGAAAGCCTGAGTGAACAGGGAAGCGTGACGGTGGGCGAATTCTCTGGGCAAAGCATGCCCGGCGCACGCTACGAACATCAAATCCATTACGACCCGGCTGCGCTGCCAGCCTTGCCGCTGACCATCACGTGGCTGCCGCCGCTGCGGGAAGACGAAACGCTCTCCATTCAATTTAACCGCACTCTGCCCATCAAGTTCAGTCTGCGTGATGCCGCTGGTCATTTTGTAGCCGATGAGAATGTGCTGGTGTGGATAGTGGACATGGCTGCACCGGGTACGGCGGTGGCAAGGTTCACGACACAAGGTTCTAATCGCGGGCGGAGTGATGCCGTGAGGATTGATTCTGAAGCGGCGATGTATATTGTCAACCTGCGCCTGCGCGATTATGGCTTGCAGGCCGGGAAGACGTATCTGGTTGGCGTGACGGCATTCGGGCAACACATTGGCAGCGCCGTCTTTGCCGTGCGCCCATAACGGGGTGGGAGGCTGCCATGAAACGGCTGACCTGGAAGGCGGGCTGCCTGGCTGTGATGTTGGCCTGCGTAGCAGTGTATTATGGCTATCGCTTTTCTAAGGGTGAGTTGCCGCTGTCCAGCTTACCAGTGCAAGCTACAGATGTAAAACCAAAGGAGAGTGAGATTGATTACAGTTCGATATTTTGGCCGCCTTTTGGCGAACAGCCAAATCCTCCTCTTTCCAATTCGGCGAAGGTTTTTTCGCCCGATAATCAATACTATGTTCAGCTGGTCAAGTTCGGTTGGAGAAACCGTAGATGGGTGTGCTTGTTCCAAAGCGCCACCCATCTACGTCTGGGCTGTTATTCCTTTCACAATTTGATTATCTATCGTTGGGCGGAGGACAGTAGCGGGGTGTATCTTTCGGATTATGTACCAGGTTGGGTAAATGCGTTTATCTTTTATCACCCAGCATATATCAGCCCTGTCAAAAAAGTGCTGGTACCCTGTCGAGGAAGTCTGACGGGGGGAGCGCTTCTGCCTCGCCTGTATTGGGAGATGCGCTGCGCCTTTCCCCAGCCGTACAGTTTCGCGGCCATCTGGCTGCCGCTGGTGGTCGTGCTTGCGCTGGTCGCTGTTGGAAGCTGGTTGGGAGTCAAAGTCATCCTATGGGTCTGGCGGCGTGTCGTTCGGCCCTGGTGGTATGGAGAGTGAAGTGCGCCCAACAAGCACTTCCACCTGACGCCGCTTCGCGGCGCAGGTGAAGCGCAAGCCGTTAGCCAGCCTAGATAGAAAGGAGGCGCGAATTAAGAGTGACGCCAAACAAGCTAAAGAATTCTCTCTGTACAAATTTCGCAAATTCTAGAAAGGAGAATGAAATGAACGCAAAGTTCAACAAACGTTTTGTGAT
>DAOUAN010000089.1:0-3709 GCA_034433385.1 Anaerolineales bacterium
GATCGGCCCCAGCACCGCCCCCAGGTTGAATGTCGCCGAAATCAACGTCAACGCCCGCCCCACCGACCAGTTTCCCCGCGCTGCGGTCACATAACTGTTGAGCGGCGAAGCCACAAAAGCCGTAAACCCATAAAGCAGCAGGCCAGCCACAAACAGCGGCAGGCTGCGCGCCAGCGCCATCATCCACGCCGCCACCACCCCGCACGACCAGGCAGCAATCAACAGCGGTCGCCGCCCGATGCGATCCGAAAGATGTCCGGCGGGGATATGCGCAATCATCATCGCCAACCCGGATGCACCCAAAATCGTCCCAATGGCCACCGGGTTCGCGCCCAGCTGCTCCAGGTAAATCGGCTGAAAATACCAGAACATTCCCTCCCCGATTCCCCAGGTAAACAAAGCCAAAGCGATAAAGATCAGACTCGGATTCATTCCCCTACCTCGATTCGTCGAATAAACTGAAATGCTGCTTCAAAAACCTGCTGGCGCGGCGGTTCGCGCGTGACGATATGGCCGGATCCCGTTACCCAAAGCCTCTCCTTCGTCGAGGCGCCCAACGCGGCGTAAATACGATCCATATTTTCGGGCAACACATAACGGTCATCGCGCGAATGGATCAAAAGCACCGGCACCCGCACCTGTGGCAAGGCGGCGCGCATTTCGGCCAGAAGCGGCAACAGCTCAGCGATGGAACGCGTTGGATTTTTGGGGTAAGAAACGTGCTCGCGCCATGCTTGCTGATCGAACCAGCCAGTGCCCGGTGGCCCCTTGCTCTTCTTCAACGCCGGGACAAACCAACTCAACCCTTTCACCAGCCAAAGTGGCGGATCGCTGGGCAAAGCATAAGGTGTAGAAATAGCCACCACCCCGGCCACTGGCAAGCGAGTGGACATCAGCAGGGAAAGCACGCCCCCCATCGAAAGCCCTACGAGGAAAAGCGGCGGGGTCTCTCGCTGAGATTCCCCTCCAAGTGCCCCCCGCAAAAGATGATAACCATCCTCCACCGAAGCG
The DNA here is from genome assembly GCA_034433385.1 of Anaerolineales bacterium. GTDB lineage: Bacteria > Chloroflexota > Anaerolineae > Anaerolineales > Villigracilaceae > DAOUAN01. The sequence goes on from DAOUAN010000089.1 coordinate 1,012, forward strand.
ATCCAATCGGTATAACGGGAACGGATCATATCTTGCGGACGAGTGGCGTGGCCGGCCAGGCGCACCCCCAGGCAAGTCAAACCGCGCTGCTGCAAATACTCCCCCATCCAGCGCATCTCCTTTGGCGTGCCAGTAAAACCATGAATCAACAAACAGCCTGCCCGTCCCGTCTCGCCCGGCAGGAAAAACGGCTCAGCAGTAGCAAGAATTTGTGGCATAGATTAACTGTTCCAGCTCCAGGGTGGATTGTGCTTGAGCGTTTGCGCATAAATCGGGCAGCTTACCTCATGAGCGCCCGGCAGGTAACCGCTCGAAACGAGAAACTCGCGTACGATTTCAGGACCGACAAAGACAAAATGTTGTCTGAACAGACTCACCCACGCCTCCAACGGGCGCGGATGATGAGCATCCAGCCACCCCTTGAACGAACCAAACTCCGCCCGCAGGGTCAGAATTTTGCGGGCGTTTAAAATGGCCGCGTTGATCTTCAAACGATTGCGGATGATGCCCTCCTCGTTCAGCAAACGCAATCGGTCTGTCTCCTCATAACCAGCAACAATTTCAATTTTAAACCCATCAAACGCGCGGCGGAAGTTTTCTGCCTTCTTCAAAATCGTAAGCCACGAAAGCCCGGCCTGATTGATCTCCAATACCAATCGCTCGAACAACAAATGATCATCCACCAAAGGGAAGCCATACTGCGTATCATGGTACGTCTTATTGAAAACATCTTCCGGGTGGGTATTGCAATAATCGCAATAACTGCTCATTCAAGAAACTCCAACGATTCGGGGCTCCTCTCTATTTTCTCATATTTTTACGCCTGCCCGACAAAAAAACGCCGGCAGGATTTACCCGCCGGCGCTTGTTATCCCCTTTCCACTGGCCCCTACGGCAGAATCACTCCATCCAGCACCACCCCAATCGCCGTGGAGGCGGGATTGCGTTCATTCAAAACCACAATCTTCACGGTATGCTCCCCATTGCTCAGCCCACCAATGGAGAGGTAATGCTGCCAGGTACGGCGGGAGCGATAGAGATCGAAGGTATCTAGCAAAACGCCATCAACATACACATCGGCTTTGCCGTAATCCGGGCCGAGCGCCGTCACCCAGGTAAAGGAGGTACCGCTAAACGTGAACGAGAGAGTGGCATTCTTCTGGCGGGAAATGCGAAAACCTCCGCCCTGCGCTTTCTGATTTTGCCGACCGATCCAACTGCCATATTGAACGAGATAGTGATTATCATCAAACACATGGCCATCGGTACGGATACCATCCAGGCAAACCAGATAGCCGCGTGAATCGGGGGACTTGCGGTGCACCACTTCCAGGACCAACGTATGCGTTTGATTGCTCAGCCCATCATACGTTTTTTCAAAATCATATTTGGGCGCGCCGCGATACAAATCCAGCACACCAACCATGGTCCCATCAATGTAAACCCTGACCCGGCCTTGATCCGGCCCACGGTAGAGCATCAGTGTCAAAGAACGCGTCGGTTCACCGCTCTCAAAGGTGATGCGCTGCCCCTCCACGTCACTGCATCGCAAGCCATGCCCATACGCTTTCTCGGCGCGCCGACCCAGCCAGCCGTCATAGGTGAGCACGTAACTGGCATCGCCCAGGGCACGCGGCGTAGGCGTGACAGTTCGGGTAGGCGTCCGGGTGGGGGTGAACGTCGCCGTCGCAGTAGGTGAAGGAGTATTCGAAGGGGTGGCTGAAGGCGTCAGGGTAGGAGTGAGGGTGAAAGTCAGCGTGGGTGTGGGCGAGGGAGTCTGGCTGGGCGTTTCGGTAAAGGTCGGTGTAAACGTCGAAGTGGAAGTCGCGGTGAAGGTGGAGGCGGGGAAAAACACCGTTGGATTCCTCAGCACCAACCAGCCGATCACCAGCATAGCCAGGAACAACATCCCCACCAACCCAATAATCAAACAGCCGAAAAAGATGCGGTTGAAACGACTTGAATCCTTTGAGCCGCTCATAGCATTCTCCATCCATTGCAAAGCCAACTTTACTTCTTAAACTTTAGACGAACACGCTCACCAGATGTTCCCCTTTTGGAGTGAAATTTGTCATGAAATCTCAATCTATATCCTCTTGAGATTGCAAGCAATTTCCTCTATACTGAATTAACAATTTTGTAAGGTGTGCGGACATTCCGCCCACCCTTTTGACGTGTCCGTTGCCCGGTATCCCTTACGGATACCCTGGAAGGGGAAGAGCGACATCGGCGGGAAGGTTACTTGCTCTTGCCCACAAATGAATTTGGAGGAAATGCGATGAAAACCCAATCAGGCACCCAACGCCCCAAAAACCGCCTGCTTATGATTCTTTCCTTCGCTCTCCTGGTAGCGCTTTTCAGCTTCAATTTGTTGCCCGTTAGCGCTCTGAGCACACCCCGCACGCGCAATTTCGGCCCCCTCGCCAGCGGAGACCCACCCACCTGCAATGATGGCAGCCTCACCACAAACGAAGATCAAAGCAGCGAAACGGCCCCCTCCTGCAACGATCCCGAAAGCGACCCGCTCACCTTCGCCATCGTAGACAATGCAACCCACGGCACGGCGAGCGTAACCGCCGAGGGCAATCTCTCCTACACCCCCGATGCGGATTATTACGGCACCGACAGTTTCACCTACAAAGCCAACGATGGAACAACCGATAGCCTCCCTGCCACCGTCACTGTGACGGTCAACCCG
>DAOUAN010000090.1:0-8980 GCA_034433385.1 Anaerolineales bacterium
CGTCAGCCGCCGCGCCGAACGCCGTCAGGCCGGCGTGGAAATCCTGGCCACCGGTGTCCTTTCACTGGTTGCCCCCGCTGCCTATTGGGTGGGACTCCGCCAGTATGCTCCTACGGGCTGGTGGCTCTGGCTACTCACCTGGCTGCAAAGCGCGGCAAGCATCGTTTATGCGTACGTTCGCCTCAATCAACGGGAACAGGCTCAAAGTCCGGGGCGAACCGCCTTGTGGAAAATGGGCCAACGCGCCTTTTGGTATGCATCCTTCAATCTGGTCCTCACGCTTGTGGCCGGTCTATTCGCCTGGTTGCCCCACTGGCTCTTCATTCCTTATCTCTTGCAATGGGGTGAAACGCTGTGGGGCATCTTCCACCCGGCAATTCGCTGGAAACCGACAACAATCGGTATTCGCCAGCTCATCATCAGCACAGCCTGGACCATCTTGTTTATCGTTTTTTGGCTGGCAGGCTAGGAGCAAAAATGGACAATCTAACCTGGGAACACCTGACCGACGTCTATGGACGACTGGAGGCTGAACTGCTCAAAAGCTATCTGGAGGCAGAGGGCATCCGCGTGGAGCTCTTTCAAGAGGCGGTCGGACATCACATCTACCCCGTCACCCTGGATGGGCTGGGACGGGTACAAATCTTTGTGCCAAAAGAAGATACAGAAGCAGCCCGTACCTTGCTGGAAGAATATCAGGCGAGCGCTGGCGAGGCATCTGAAGAGTAACGAGACGACTCATCACCCCCAGGCTTTTTCGTTGACCCCATGTCCTCTCTACCGCCATCGAAATTTCACCTCCCCCGCTTCACGCGCCGCCCGGGCTGGTTTCTGCTCCTGGGTGTGCTCCTCGCCCTTGGCCTGATCCTGGCCTATCCCCGCCGCCAGGCGGCGACTCAATCCCCGGCATCTCATCCCCCTATGCCGCCTTTTTCCGCCCTGCAACCCACCCCGGCATCGGATGCTCTGGCGCGCCTGGCTCGCCCACCGATCTTGTCGAATGTCCCGGCGCAACTCAATCGCGGCGCAGAAGTGTATTGGGGCGTTTGCATGGCTTGTCATGGCGACCGCGGCCAGGGGCTGACCGATGAGTGGCGCAGTGTGTATGGTGCCGATAGCAATTGCTGGGCCTCTGGTTGTCACGGCAAGGACCACCCCACCCCTGGTTTTGAAATCCCAAAAACGCTAACCATCCCACCGGTAGCCGGGCCGGGAGCACTGGCGCGCTTTTCCAACGCGTATGAGCTGTATGAGTATCTTTACGCCACCATGCCCTGGTGGAATCCGGGTTCTCTGACCAAGGAAGACGCCTGGGCACTCACGGCTCATCTGTTGCGCATGAACAATGTCTGGCCACAAGGCCTGGTATTGGATGCCAAAAATGGCGCGGCGGTGCCCGTACATCGCCTGGTGGGACAATATCAAAATGACACTTTACCGGCTCTGGTATTGGCTGGCCTGCTAACTGTGGCGGGGGTAAGCCTGGTCTGGCAACAAAACCTTGAACACAAGGCGGCAATTGCTGGTGAAACACCTCGGCGACCACATTTCTTTTTGCATCTGCATCCCCCAACGATACCCGCCGCGCAGGCGCGTCTACGCTACACCCTGGGGGCTGGTGGCCTGGCGGTTTTCTTTTCGCTGGTGCTGCTCATCACCGGTGCATTGGAAATGGTGTACTACTCCCCTACGCCTTTTCTTGCTTGATTTTACCGGCTATATTTTGCGCTGGGACCAGGGCATTCAATGGGCATTGGTGGTGGGCACAAATCTGCTCAAAACAATCCCCTTTGTTGGCGAAAAATTGCACTTGCTGGTCGTTGGAGGGAGTAACCCTGGGCCAGGAGTTTTAATCCGCTTTTACGCCTGGCATGTCTTTCTGCTTACTCTTGGGGTACTCATTTTGGGGATCTGTCATATCTTCCGCGTCCGCCGAGATGGAGGCATTGCCACCCCCTCATCGCCCACGCAAACAAAAACGGTGCGCATTACTCGTCAGGAATTGTTTGCACGAGAATCCCTGGCCATGCTCATCGCCGGAGCGGGTTTGATTTTCCTGGCCGTATTGTTTCCTGCTCCGCTGGCGCCGCCAATTGTTCAGGTCTCCGCGGCGCTCAGTGAAGGGCGCGCTCCCTGGTTTTTCCTGTGGGTGCAACAGCTGCTCAAAGCGGGAAACCCATTTCTTTTTGGGGTATTGATCCCCGTAATGGTATTTCTGGCATTTGCAGCAATCCCTTTCCTGTTGCCATTGCCTGCCCCTGAAGAAATAGGACACTGGTTTCCTCCTGGTGGCAGGCTGGCACAAGTCTTGATTCTTCTGCTCATTTCCAGTATTCTCATCTTGACGTTTCTGGCCACTTTTAGATAACTTTTATGACAAACATCTCTCGCCGTGATGTGTTACATTTGCTTAGCCAGGCTGCCCTTGCCCTGGCTGGCTTCATTGGCCTGACCGGCTTGCTGCGTTATTTGGCGTTTCAATCCGATCCAGGGCCACAAACAGAATTTGACCTGGGACCGGCCAGCAATTATCTGCCCGGAACTCGTACCATGTTTCCGCAGGTGCCCGCCTTATTGATCCACGATGAAAATGGCTTTCGGGCAATCAGTCTGGTTTGTACTCATCTGGGCTGCACGGTTGAACAAAAAGAAAACGGCTTCCTTTGCCCCTGTCATGGTTCCCGCTATGATCGGGAGGGACGTGTGCTGCAAGGGCCAGCCCGGCAATCTTTGCGTTCATTAAATGTTGAAGTAACAACCGAAGGGAATTTGCGCTTGTCGCTCAAGTAGCAAGCCTCTATAATAATACAAATTATTCACCACGGTTTGGCCGCGGTGGGAGAAAAATCAGTCAACGCAGGAGAAAACTATGGACTTTGACCTGAACCAAGAGCAGCGTATGTGGCAAAAAGTGGTCCACGATTTTGTAGCAGCTGAAGTGCGGCCTAAAGCACGTGAAGTAGACGAAAAAGAAGAGTTCAACTGGGAAGCAGTACGTAAGATGGGGCCTTTAGGCCTGCTTGGGTTGGTCATTCCTGAAGAATATGGTGGCGCAGGAGTGGACAGCATCAGTGCTGCCATTGCTGTTGAAGAACTGGGTTGGGGCTGTGGCTCTACTGCCCTGGCCATTGCAGCCCATAATAGCCTGGGCACCGGTCCAATTGTCCGCTATGGGAGCGAAGAGCAGAAGAAAAAATGGCTTCCACTTGTCTTAGATGGCAAACATAAGCTGGCTGCTCTGGCCCTGACTGAGCCAGGCGCTGGCTCTGATCTACAAGGTGGGGTAAGAACACGAGCAGAAAAGCGCGGCAATGAGTGGGTCATCAACGGTGCCAAAATGTGGTGCACCAATGCGAGCATCGCTGAATACATCATCACCCTGGTTCGCACTGATCCAAAAGGAGGATCGCACTCGCTAAGCATGATCCTCGTGCCGACAGATACCCCTGGCCTGAAAATTGGCCCCGCCGAGAAGAAAATGGGCCTGCATGGCTCCCCTACTCATGCAGTGACCTTTGATGATGTGCATGTTCCCCTGGAAAATCTGGTTGGTGAGGAAGGACGCGGTTTGCAACAGGCGTTGGCAACCCTGGATGGTGGGCGGATAGGGATTGGAGCACTTGCCGTTGGTCTAGCGCAGGCGGCGTTGGAGAATTCTATTGGCTATGCGAAAGAACGCCATGCGTTTGGACAGCGCATCGCCGATTTTCAGTCCATTCAAATCAAGCTCGCCAACGCAGCCATGGAGATCGAAAACGCCCGCACCATGGTCTATCGCGCCGCCTGGCTGAAAGACATGGGACGGCCCTACTCCAAAGAAGCCGCCATGGCAAAATTATACGCCACCGAAATGGCCGAGCGCGTTTGCCACGATGCCATTCAAATTCATGGTGGCTATGGCTATAGCCGTGAGTACGAAGTCGAACGCATGTACCGTGATGCCCGCCTGATGACCATCGGCGAAGGCACCAGCGAAATTCTTCGATTAGTCATTGCTCGTCACCTGCTGGCAGGATCATGATTTATTTCATGTAAAATATGTGACAAGATAAATCCGAATTGGGTTTATAATCTATTTGTAATTTATTTCACAATATAAGCCAAAAAGGAGGCTGTCATGCTTGTCGGTGAAAGAATGTCCCGCCCGGTCATTACCATCAGTCCCGAAATGCCGATTCACGATGCCCTGGATATGTTCAAACGCGAACATATTCGGCGAGCTCCGGTTGTCAAAGATGGGAAACTGATGGGCATCGTCTCGGAAAAGGATTTACTAAACGCATCCCCCTCCCCGGCAACCAGCCTGAGCATTTGGGAGATGAACTATTTGCTCAGCAAAATCACGGTCAAAGAAGTTATGACCAAAGACGTTCTGACGGTCACCGAGGATACCCCGATTGAGGAAGCCGCTCGGATCATGGCAGATAACAAGATTGGCGGCCTGCCAGTTGTCAGCGACGGGAATGTTGTAGGCATCATCACAGAAACCGACCTGTTCAAAATTTTCCTTGAGCTGATGGGTGCACGCAAAAAAGGCGTCCGCGTGACCGCCGTCGTAGAAGACAAACCCGGCCAGCTGGCGCAGGTCACCAAAGCTGTCACCGAAGCTGGTGGCAACTTCGTCGCCTTTGGCCAATTCGAAGGTCCGGATACGAGCACAGTGACGATTACCTTCAAAGTCGCAGGTCTAGAAAAAGATACGGTCAAAAAAGCACTCGAAAACATCGTGAAAAAATTCTGGGACGTACGCGTGGTTTAGTTTTCAAAGAAATCAAAAACGCGAGGCAACGTGCCTCGCGTTTTTGATTTTATTTTATCCACCCACCAGTTTTTTAAGTTCGGCCACCTCGCTGGCGGTTAAATATCGCCACTGCTTGGGCTTGAGATTGCCCAATCGCAGCGTTCCAATACGAACGCGGATGATGCGTACAACTGGCAAGCCGAGCACCTTACCGATCTCCCGTATCTGGCGCTTTCGCCCTTCGCCCATAATCACTCGAATCCAGGCTCCGCGTCCCTCCGTGGCTTCAAAGCGAACAATGGCCGGCGCAGTACGATAACCGTCCTCCAGCACAACGCCACGCCGCCAGACTTCCAATTGCTCTTCGTCGGGGCGACGCGCCAGCAGCACCCGATACTCTTTCTCATGGCCATAACGTGGGTGAGTCAACTTGTTGGTCAGGTCCCCATCGTTGGTCATCAGCACCAGGCCCTCGCTGTCAAAATCGAGCCGCCCTACCGGATACAAATGCCCGCCCACCGGAATCAGATCGCGGATGGTTGGGCGATCATCCTGGCCCTCGGCAGCAGAGATCACCCCTCGTGGCTTGTAGATAGCAATATACGTCAGAGATTCAGCGACGGGAATCGGCCTCCCATCTACGGTGATCTTGTCCGTCTGCGGATCGGCTTTCTGCCCCAAAACCGCTACCTGACCATTTACCCGCACCCGTCCCGCCTGAATCAACAATTCGCAGGCACGACGAGAGCCGTAACCTGCCTGAGCAAGGATTTTCTGAATACGCTGTGGTTCCATAGCCCTTTATTATAAGTCAAAAGTCATTTGCAGCCCGAATCAAGGATAAATGGCTGGTAACCGTATTATTTATGATATTTATCTAGAATATTGACAGAGCCAAAAAGGACTGATATACTCGTTTTTGACATTTCTTGAGTTTAAAAATGACACCCATGAAAAGCACACGCGACCGCATCCTCCAAACTTTACTGCGCCGGCCCAAAATGACGATTAACGAACTGGCCGAAGCAGTAGGCATTAACCCTATCTCCGTACGTCATCACCTGACTAATTTACAGATGGAGGGGTTAATTGCCGCCGACGAAGAGCGGCATGGCGTTGGGCGCCCCCGGCTGGTTTATTCATTAACCGAAGAAGGGTTAGAAAGATTTCCCACCCGCTATTTGCGATTGACCACTCGCTTGCTGGCTCAAATGAAAGAGAGCATGCCTGCCCCCGTTGTAAGCAAGCTGTTCAGCCAAATTGCCGAAGACCTAGCAAGTGAATACGCCAGCCAGATGCAGGGATTAAGCATGGAAGAGCGCCTTGAGCTGGTCAAATCCCTGCTGGCCGAAGAAGGCTTTACTGTGGAATGGGAAAAAGATGGCAACCAATATAAAATCCACGAAATTTCCTGCCCTTATTATCAGATTGGGGTAGCCCACCCTGAAGTTTGCACCGTGGACCAAGCCGTTATTTCCAAAATGCTTGCCCTCCCCGCAGAAAAAGTGCAATGCGTGCTGGATGGCAGCGCTTACTGTACGTATGTTGTGCAGCCTACCCCAGCTGACCCAAACTAACAGGATGAAAATATGAGCGAAGAAACCATCAACCAAATCAAGTGGACTATCCACGAAACTCACCCCGAAAAGGTTCAGCCCTTGCGCGAAAAGCTTTCGGAAGTCGTTGATCCTGAAATTGGGATGAACATTTTGCAGTTAGGCCTGGTGCGAGATGTTCAAATCGAAAACAACATTGCGCGTATGAAAATGATCCTGACCACCCCCTTCTGTCCTTACGGGCCTGCCCTGGTCGAAATGACACGTGCCAAAGCTACCGAAGGACTGGGAATGCCAGTCACCATTGAGATTGGCGCAGAGATGTGGGACTTTTCCATGATGGAAGACCCTTCCGCTCTGGATTGGGGCCTATACGCCTGACCATTCCCGCAGCAAAGCGCTCTAAACTCCACAATCGAACCTAGAACAAAGGCAACAAAAAAGGCGCCGTCCCAGACGGCGCCTTTTTTGTGTGCTGCTTAGAATATTTAGCGAATTTTGAACATCTGGGTCAATTTCATGGCCAGATTCAAATCACCGGTCAGCTTGATCTTGCCCTGCATGAAGGCCTGCATCCCATCCAGCTGGCCAGTGAAGATTTTGATGTAATCTTCGGAATCGGCTGAAAGCGTCATGCGCGGCGAGGGGTGAGTGCCCTGCACGACATTCACCTTCCCATCCTTGATCTCAGCATACCACTCACCGGCCTCTGCTCCCGTAAATTTGAATTGGATGACCGCATCCAGGCCAGGGGCTTTTTCGGGCAAGAAAGCAGCCGGCATTTTAGACATCAGATCAGCAATTGTCAGGGGCATTTTCTTTTCTCCTTTTCTAATCAATTTTGCAAGTTTTCAAAAATGGCCGCTGCACCCATACCACCACCAATACACATGGTAACCATGCCATAGTGAGACTTGCGCCGGGCCATTTCATAGATAATTTGGGTGGTCAATTTCGCTCCAGTACAACCAAGGGGATGTCCCAGGGCAATGGCACCGCCGTTGACATTGACTTTTTCTTCATCCAGCCCAAGCTCACGAATCACCGCCAGGGACTGGGCCGCAAAGGCTTCGTTCAGCTCAATTAGATCAATGTCTGCCAGAGTCAAGCCGGCCTTTTTCAACACCTTAGGGACGGCCGCTACCGGGCCAATTCCCATCAATTCCGGGGGAACGCCCCCCACCGCAAAGGCGACAAAGCGCGCCAGCGGCTTGAGGCCGAGCTGAGCCGCCCGCTCCGCCGACATGACAACTACCCCGGCCGCGCCATCCGACATTTGCGAAGAGTTGCCCGCCGTGACGACACCCCCCTCCTTGAACGCAGGCTTCAATTTCGCCAGGGCTTCCAGGCTGGTATCGGCACGTGGACCTTCATCGCGGCTCACGGTGAAAGACTTTTTCACTGGCTTGCCATCTTCGCCCAATTCAACAACCTCGACCGGCACCGGTACCAGTTCCGGATCAAACAGGCCAGATTCCACGGCACGAGCAGCCTTTTGATGACTGCGTAGCGAGAAGGCATCCTGATCTTCGCGGCTGATGGCATATTTCGCCGCCACATTTTCCGCGGTCAACCCCATGTTGGTAAAGTAGTGGGGAAATTCCTGGGCGAAATAGGGGTTAGGAGCAAATTTATAGCCAGTCATCGGCACCATAGTCATAGACTCGGCCCCACCAGCGATGGCTACCTCGATGTCGCCAGTCATGATAGCGTAGGCCGCATGAGCGATCGCTTGCACACCTGAAGAGCAGAAGCGGTTAATCGTTTCGCCGGGCACAGTGTGCGGCAGGCCCGCTCGCAAAGCGATCATGCGCGCCATGTTCATGCCCTGCTCTCCTTCCGGGAAAGCGCAGCCGATGACTACATCTTCGATCTCCGCCGGATCCAGGTTGGGCGTGCGGCGGAGCAATTCCTGAATCACCAGCGCTGCCATTTCGTCCGGGCGAACAGTTGCCAGACCGCCGCGCTTGGCTTTACCGACCGGCGTTCGTACAGCAGAGACAATCACAGCATCTTTCATTTCACACCTCCATTAGTTCCGCAGCGGCTTGCCGGTTTGCAACAGCGACCACATGCGCGCCTGCGTCTTCTCTTCGCCACACAGCGAGAGGAAGGCCTCCCGCTCCAGATCCAGAATGTACTGTTCACTCACCCACTGCGGCCGGGTCAGATCGCCACCACACATCACATAAGCCAACTTGCTGGCAATATGAGTATCGTACTCTGTGATGTACTTTCCTTCTTTGAACATCCAGGCACCAACCCGCAGAGCAGCCAGGGCATCCCGCCCTGCAGCATACACAGGTTCTGGCGCAGGCGGATGGTAGCCAGCTGCCACCATGCTAAGCACTTCCTTCTTGGCTTCGGCGATTAAATGGTCACGGTTCATCACCACCCGATCACAGGGGCCTAAAATGCCCATCTGACGCGCTTCTTCGGCGCTGGTGGCCACTTTTGCCTGCCCGATTTGCAAGAAGGCACGCTGCAAGAAGGGAAGCACCTCAGCATTTTCGGTGCGCATGGCCGGGTTGACAATGCGACGCACGATCTCCTTTGTGCCACCACCAGCCGGGATGACGCCCGCGCCCAGTTCTACCAAGCCGATGTAGGTTTCGGCGTGAGCCACCACTCGCGAGCCATGCATGGTCACTTCGCAGCCACCGCCCAGGGCCAGGCCAGCCGG
>DAOUAN010000091.1:0-16479 GCA_034433385.1 Anaerolineales bacterium
TTTGGTCCTTCTGGCAATTGTTCGCGCCATTGAATATCTAACTTGAGAAAAAAGCGAGCATAGACCTTGACGAGAAGGCGGCTGGTTTCGTAGAGTATGTTTGTTTTCATGAGAAGGGGATATCCTTTAGGAATTTACTGATAAAGATAACACAAAAAACCATCTTGAGAGGCCCCGACTTTTAACTGTTGGTTCGCTCATTTTCAGAAGTTTGTCCTGGCGTAAGTTTTGTGCCATCAGGAGCGATTTGCTGAAAAACGCTTCGAAAGTGCTTTGGCGCAAACACGTTGCTGTGTCACGGCAAGGCGGCCAGAAAGGCCGCCGACCGCGCCGCGTGCCTGTGGCAAGCAGTTCCCCGGATGGGTGCGGAGATTGCTTCGCCGCCTTCAGCGGCTCGCAATGACACCCAAAACCAGGTTTCTCTTATGCTTGCAACCGAGCCCTTCGAAAGCAAAAATTTTCATGGGTTGGGCTACAGGTTGTCTCCATCCCCCTTCCCCGCAAAAGGCATGCGCCGTAAGCGTCGCCAGTCTGCGGGGGAGGGGGGAAGCGCCAGACGGAACAAAAGCATGGCCGTATTCGCTCCAGCCAGCGCATCTGGCGGTTTGCCACCATAAAAAAGAGATCGGCCAATCGCCGATCTCTTTTTAGCTTCCCGTTTATTTCACGAGATTTCTCAGCACTGTGTGTAGAATGCCGCCGTTGCGATAGTAATTGACCTCCACCGGCGTATTCAGCAGCGCCATCACCTGGAATTCAATCACCCGCCCATCGCTTTTTCGTGCTTTCACCGTGAGCACACTCTTGGGCGCCAGGTCGTCTTGCAAGCCTTCAATATCGTAGATTTCACTACCATCCAGCCTCAGTGATTCGGCATTTTGGCCATTCATAAATTTGAGCGGCAGGATGCCCATGCCAACCAGGTTCGAACGGTGAATGCGCTCGAACGATTCGGCGATCACTGCCCGGACCCCTTGCAGGCTTGGCCCCTTCGCTGCCCAATCGCGGCTGGAGCCGGTTCCGTACTCCTTGCCGGCGATGACGATCACCGGCACGCCCTCGGCTTTGTATTTCATCGCTGCGTCGAAGATGGGCATCACCTCCCCATCCGGGAAGTGTTTCGTCCAGTTGCCTTCTTTGGGGGCCACCAGCAAATTCTTCAGGCGGATATTGGCAAATGTGCCGCGCGCCATCACCAGGTCATTGCCGCGGCGCGAACCGTAAGAGTTGAAATCCTTTGGTTGCACGCCGTGCTCGATCAGCCACTTGCCCGCCGGACTCTCAGGAGCGATGTTCCCCGCCGGCGAAATGTGATCGGTGGTAATCGAATCGCCAAACAAAGCCAGTACTCGGGCCCCTTTGATTTCCTTCACGGGTGGCACATCCAGCGTCAGCGTTTGGAAGTAGGGCGGATGGTGAATGTATGTGGAGGTCTCATCCCACTCGTAGAGATCACCTTCGGGTACTTCAATGGCCTGCCACATCTCGGAACCTTCAAAGACGCTGGCGTATTTCTCTTTGAACATCTCAGAGGTCAGGTTTTGGGCGATGGTCTGGTTAATTTCCTCTTGCGAGGGCCACAGATCGCGCAAATAGACTGGTTGCCCATCGGAGCCAATGCCGAGGGGTTCTTTATCCAGGTCAATATCCACAGTGCCAGCCAGGGCATAGGCTACCACCAGCGGCGGCGAGGCCAGGAAATTGGCCTTTACCAGCGGGTGAACGCGTCCTTCAAAGTTGCGATTGCCCGAAAGCACCGCCGCCGCGACCAGATCGGCGCTGCTCACCGCTTTGGCCACCTCACCGGGCAGCGGGCCGGAGTTGCCAATGCAGGTCGTGCAGCCATACCCCACCACGTTGAATCCCAGCTTCGCCAATGGCTCCAGCAACTTGGCCTGTTTGAGATACTCGGTCACCACCCGCGAGCCAGGGGCCAGGCTGGTCTTGACGTAAGGTTTGACGCTCAGCCCTTTTTCGACCGCCTTTTTGGCCAGCAAGCCCGCGCCGATCATCACCGACGGGTTGCTGGTATTCGTGCAGGAAGTGATGGCGGCAATCACCACTGCCCCATGCTTCATGTTCAACGTGCCACCGTTGGTGCCAAAGGTCGCCTCCGCCTGGAGCGCTTCGGGGCTGAGCTCAAAACCGCGCTCTTTGACCGGCGCGGTGAGCGCCTTGCGGAAGGTCTCCTTGAGCTCTGCCATTGGAACGCGGTCTTGCGGGCGCTTTGGCCCGGCCAGCGAAGGTTCTACCGAGGCCAGGTCCAGTTCCAGCACATCCGTAAATTCAGGATCGGGAGAATTGGCCTCGCGGAACAGTCCCTGCTCGCGGTAATACGCCTCAACGAGCTGCACCTGCTCTTCGGAGCGGGCTGTCAGGCGCAGGTAACGCAGCGTTTCTTCGTCCACCGGGAAGTATCCCATTGTTGCCCCGTATTCCGGCGCCATATTGGCAATGGTGGCGCGGTCGGTCAGCGGCATAGAAGCCAGGCCGGGGCCGAAGAATTCAACAAATTTATCTACCACACCCTTCTTGCGCAGCATTTGGGTCACTGTGAGCACCAGGTCGGTTGCCGTGACGCCCTCGCGCAGCTTACCATACAGTTTGAAGCCAATCACATCGGGCAGGAGCATATCCATCGGTTGACCGAGCATCACCGCCTCGGCCTCGATGCCGCCCACGCCCCAGCCGACCACGCCCAGACCGTTGATCATCGTCGTATGCGAATCGGTGCCGACCAGGGTATCGGGGAAGGCGAGCAAGACTTCCGAAGTCTCGGCTTTCGTCATCACCACGTTGGCCAGATATTCCAGGTTGACCTGATGAACGATACCGGTCATCGGGGGCACAACGCGGAAGTTGCTGAAAGCCTTCTGGCCCCACTTCAGGAACTCGTAGCGCTCGCGGTTGCGCTGGAATTCGACCTCCGTGTTGCGTTGAAGAGAATCGGCTGTGGCAAAGAAATCTACCTGCACGGAATGATCAATGACCAGGTCCACCGGCACGAGGGGGTTGATCTTCTTCGGGTCGCCACCGAGACGGGCAACGGCTGCCCGCATCGCGGCGAGATCGACCACCGCGGGGACTCCCGTGAAATCCTGCATGACGACGCGCGCTGGCAGGAAGGGGATTCCGGGGCGTTCGCCCTGGGGTTTCCAGGCAGCGATGTTTTTCACATCCTGTTGAGTGATCTCCACATCGTTGCACTGGCGCAATGCCGCCTCCAGCATGATGCGGATGGAGTAGGGGAGACGTTTAAGTTGGGTGAGCCCTGCCTTTTCCAGGGCATCGAGTCGGTAGATGGTGTACTCCTTGTTCCCAACCTTGAGCACACCACGCGCATGGAAGAAATCGTTCATCGCAAACTCCTTTGGTGGTTTGATCTCTTTCCCTCGCTTGCAGGGGCAAGAGCGAGAGAAGGCATTCACCACAAAGTCACGAAGGGCACAAAGGAGCGCCTTTGCTGTCCTTGGGGCCGTTGTGGTGAGTTTTAGAAATGATTCAACTCTTTGGTGAGTTGAGCAGTTATTTTACCGCGCTCCGCCTCAGGCAGGAAGGCGGCCTGCGCCGCGGTGAGAATGCAGCCTTTGAGCGTCTCAAACGAGAGGCCTAATGTCTCGCAAACCACCTGGTATTCATGGGTCAGGGTGATGCGAGAGACACTGGGGTCGTCTGTGTTGATGGTGGCTTTTAAGCCGGCGCCCAGCATAGCCGGCAGGGGATGTTGCTTCAGGGAGGAGACTGCGCCAGACTGGTAATTGCTGGTTACGCAAACTTCAAAGACCGTGCCGCGTTCGCGCGCCAGCGCCAAAACGTTTTCATCTTCCATTACCTTCACCCCGTGGCCGATGCGTTCCGCCTCAAATAACTCAATGGCCTGGCGTACATTTTGTGCTCCGCCCCATTCGCCGGCATGAATGGTCAGGTGCAGCCCGGCCTCATGGGCTTCTTTGAACAGGCCGGCAAACGGTTCTGCTGAAAACTCGGCCTCGTTTCCGGCCAGGTCCAGGCCGACAACGCCATGCGAGACATGTTCGGCGGCCAGCCAGGCGACTTGTTCAGCCAGCTCAATCGGCTCATGGCGGTTGATGGAGATGATCAGCCCGACTTGAATCGGATGGTCTTCGGCGGCCAGGCGGGCGCTGCTGACCACCCAATTGATCACATCATGAAGCGGAAACCCCTCGGCCCGGCTCAGAGCAATGGGCGTGAAGCGCAGCTCAAGATAGCGAATGTTGTCCCGGGCGGCATCCTCAATGGCTTCCCGCGTGATTCGGTCTATGATTTCGGGGGAGCGGTAGAACAGACGCAGGGTTTTGAATTTGTCCAGAAAATTCGAAAAGGTCAGCGGATCTTTATCTTGCACTTGAACCATGTTGCTCAGGCGCAGGATGCTGGCAGGCACGGTCACCCCATGGGCGTGGGCGATCTCCAGCATGGTGGATAATCGTAACGAGCCTTCCAGGTGGCGGTGTAATTCCACCTTGGGAAGGCTCTGGTAGATGTTTAGCGGGGCGGTTCTTTTGGACAAATGACCTCTAAGAGGTTCTACAACTGTAAGGAAGGGCTTTGTCCGAGCCAGAAATGTATTTATCGTCGGCGGCGTTTTTTCTTCGCGTTTGTGGCCTGGGTAGAGGGAGCGGGTGTTGCGGCAACGGGTGTGGCTGGCGCCGCGGCCTCAAGCGGCAGGTGAAGTTCAATGCGTTGCGGCTGATATGCAAAAAGCTGACCGATGACCTGGCCGCGAATATCTTCGAGCAGTTGTTGGAACATTTCGGAGGCGCGGCTCTTGTATTGTACCAGCGGATCGCGTTGGGCGTAGGCTTCCAATCCAATGGAAACGCGCAGGGCTTCCACTTTGGTCAAATACTCTACCCATAGTTCGGTGATGGCGCTAAGCAGCAATTGACGCTGAATTTCGTTGAGGACATGGCCGCCGATGGCTTCGATGAGCGCCTGGCGTTCGTCTTCCGTCAGGCTGGAGGCGGGATCGTTCAGTCGCCCCTCGCCGAAGAGTGTTTTAGCGGCGGGGCCAAAATCGGACACGTGCTGGGCGTTGGCGGCCAGGCGCACAAATTCGTTTTGCCCCCAGGCCAGACGCAAATGGGCTTCTGCCTCTTCCAGATGGTCGAGTATCTCCTCGGTGAGATCTTCGGCGGAGCGATCGGCCAGCATTTTGGCGGCAAGGAAGATGTAGCTGAAGCGCATAAAGGTCTGGCGCACTTGCCGATGGGTGCGCTGATCGAAGGTGGTGCGAGTGCCCTGTGCCAGGGAAAGGAGCAGGCGCAGTTTGGCCGTCTCGTCTATTTCTCCTTCCGGCATGAGCGCGTCCAGGTCGCGAGGAATCTGTCCATGGGGACCAACCAGCCGCTCTTTGCGCTGTTCCAGGGCTTGCCGCGCGGCCTCAAAGATGACCTCGGCCAGCTCGTCCCATTCCGTGGGGAGGGAAGGGGGGAGGGGAATGGCTTCGCCCAGGCGGTTTTGAATGGCGCCCAGCAAGCGGTTGGCGGCAAGGGCATTCAATTGGACGGTGACGAAGGCGGCGATTTCCTCTTTGACGCTTTCGGGGTCTTCGGCCAGGGCACGCATGCGCTCGTTGCTCAGGCGGACCTGCACCCGGACGATATTGCTGATTTCTTCCAGCATTTTTTGCGGGCGGGGTTGCTCTTCCAGGTCACGCAGGCCTTCGAAGTAGGCATCCAGGGCGTCCAGACGTTCCTCCACCTGTTCGCGTAGGCTTTCTGCGGTTTTTTCCATCAAGGATTCGATGGCTTGCAGGATGTGTTCATTTTCGGCTTCGATGGCCTCACGGATCAGGGTGAGGAGGGCGGGGCGTAGATTCGCCGCCGGGGTGTGGAGACGCTCCAGGAGCAGAGCCTGGCCAAAGGTCGGGAAGATGCGACCGGCGCCCAGGGAGGGGGGTTGAACCTGATCGAGCCAGGCGATTAACTTCCAGGGGCCTTCGGGGTCGTTTAATCCGGCCGCGACGCGCTTTTCGACCTCGGCGCTGAGCATTTCCATCACGTCTTCGTGCAGGTCTTCTTTGACGAAAATGCGGTCGCGTTGCGAGTAAATCTGGACGCGCTGTTTGTTGAGCACGTCATCGTATTCGAGGAGGTGTTTGCGCACGTCGAAGTTGGCGCCTTCGACACGATGTTGGGAGGATTCGATGATGTTGCTGACCAGGCGCACTTCGAGGGGCAAGGAATCGTCCACTTTCAGGCGTTCCATCAGGCTGCTCACTTGCGAGCCGCCGAACATGCGCATCAGTTCGTCTTCGAGGGAGAGGTAGAAGCGCGAGGAGCCAGGGTCACCTTGACGGGCGGCGCGACCGCGTAATTGGTTGTCGATGCGCCGCGCCTCGTGGCGCTCAGAGCCGATCACGTGCAGGCCGCCCAGGGCTTTGACGCGTTCCATGTCTTCAAAGTACTTGAGGAAGAATTTGACCTCGGTCTCGTAAATGCCGTATTGGGCAGGGTCCACTTTAAGCAAGGCCTGGCGGCGTTCTTCCAGGGTCATTTCGTAGGGTTCGGGGTAACCGGCGCGACGCAAGACGCGGTTGACGGCGGTGATGATTTCCTCTGCCAGTTCGCCGCCCAGTTTGATATCTACCCCGCGACCGGCCATGTTGGTGGCGATGGTCACCGCCCCGAAGGCGCCTGCCCCAGCGATGATTTGTGATTCTTCGGCGTGCTTGCGTGCGTTCAAGACCTGATGGGGGACGCCGCCTTGCAGGACAGATTTCAAGCGATCGGCGTATTGCTCATCCAGGTTAAGCAGGTTGAGCAGGGTTTTCAGGTTGGTCGGTTCTTCGGGGTTGATGCTGGTCAGACCGTACGGCTGGATGAATTTGCGCAGCACCTCGGGGGTGATCTTTTCGAGAGGTTCGTTGAATTGTTGCAGTTCCGGGATCAGGCGCCCGTCTTCTTCGCGATGATTGGCTTCCAGCCAGGTGTGGCGGACAAGCAGAATTTGCATCAGGCGGCGGATCGGTTCGGCGCGCAGTCGCCCAGAGAGGCGTTCGGAAGATTCGACCGAGGTGGTGCCCACCAGCAAGGGCCGCCCCATGACGTGATAGCGGACGATTTCCTGCACGATGGCGCGCAGCTTGGCTTCTGCGGTGCGAAAGATGACGTCGGGGTAGTCTTTGCGGCGATAGTAAAGCGGTTTTTTTTGCGGGTCATCGCGGCGGGCGTAGTAAATGTATTCGTAGTTCTCCTCGTCCCGTGCTTTGACTTCAACCAGGGTGGCGTGTGGCCCAACGGCCTGGTATTCCAGGTTGGTGGGAATGGCGGCTACTTCCAGGTTATAAATTTTGCTGAACTCTTCCGCTTCGGTCAGGGCGGTGCCGGTCATGCCGGCCAATTTCTTGTACATGCGGAAGTAGTTTTGCAGGGTGATGGTGGCGTAGGTGACGTTTTCCGGCTCGATCTTGACGCCTTCTTTGGCCTCTACGGCTTGATGCAGGCCATCGCTCCAACGGCGACCGGGCATCAGGCGGCCCGTGAATTCGTCCACGATGATGACTTTTCCGCCCTGCACGAGGTAATCTTTATTGCGCTTGAAGAGGAATTGGGCGCGCAGCGCTTGTTCCAAGTAGCCGGTTAGACGGGCCTGTTCGGGGGTCACGTCTTCAGGGCGGTCGGGATCCATCAGGGGTTGGCCCAGCAGTTGCTCCACGTGCGCCAGCCCCACTTCGGTGAGCGAGACAGTGCGATCTTTTTCGTTGACTTCGTAGTCTTCCGGGCGTAGTTGTTTGACGATTTGCGCCATTTTGGTGTACCACTCCAGGTCGCCGGAGGCCGGGCCGGAGATGATCAGCGGGGTGCGCGCCTCGTCAATCAGGACGTTATCCACTTCGTCCACAATGGCGTAGTAATGACCGCGCTGGACGCGGTCGCTCAGGCGCATGGCCATGTTGTCGCGCAGGTAATCGAAGCCAAATTCCGAGTTGGTGCCGTAGGTGATGTCGGCGCGGTAGGCTTCAACACGATCCACCAGGCGCAGGTGATGCTGGTCTTCGTGGGGTGATTCTTTTTCAAAATCTACCAGGAAGGCCTTTTTGCCGTTTTCGGTGGCGGCGGCCATTTGCAGCACGCCGACCGAAAGGCCGAGCAGGTGGAAGATGGGCGCCATCCAGCGCGCATCGCGCCGTGCCAGGTAATCGTTGACTGTGACCAGATGCACGCCATGACCGGCCAGCGCATTGAGATAGAGCGGCAGGGTAGCGACCAGGGTTTTGCCTTCGCCGGTTTTCATTTCCGCAATCTGGCCGCGATGCAAGACGATACCACCGATGAGCTGCACATCGTAGTGACGCAGACCTATCGTCCGTTTGGAGGCCTCGCGCACGGCGGCGAAGGCTTCGGGCAGAATCTCGTCGAGAATCTCCTGTTCGGCCTGATAGCGTTCGGCTTCGTCTTCAATTCCAGCGGTCGCGGCCCGGATGCGAGCGCGGAACTCGTCGGTTTTGGCGCGCAGCGCCTCGTCCGAGAGGCGCTCAAAATCCGCTTCCAGGGCGTTAATTTGTTCGACCAGATCACTTACCTGTTGAACCGTTCGTTTGGCGGGGTCACCCCCGAAGAGTTTGACAAAATTCTTTAACATCCTTGACCTTTCGTGCTGGGATTATAGCATAGGGCAACAAGGGATTTCTGTCACCGCGTTGGAAAAAAGGACAAATGCACTATAATGATTTTACAAATACCCAGGAGGCCATATGCTGGAGGAGAAAACTTACACGCTTGGGCAGGCCCATCTCCATTTTGCCATGGATTTTCATGCCAAAACGTGGGAATTGCTGGATAAACCTGAACGCACCCGTGACGAGGAAGAGCGGATGGTAGATTATGCCCATGCCTCCCTGGCGCACTGGCGCGTTGCCGGGACGGCGGCCCGCCATCAACGCGGCGAGTGGATGCTGGCGCGCGTCTATACCGTTTTGGGCAATGCACCGTTGGCGGTGCAACATGCCCGTCGCTGCCTCGAAATTCTGGAGGCCAATGCTGCTGAAATGACCGATTTCGATTATGCCTTCGCTTATGAAGCGATGGCGCGGGCGTATGCCCTGCAAGGCGAGAGGGCCATGGCACTTCATTACCTGGAAATGGCTCAACAAGCCGGCAATGCTATCGTTGATGAAGAAGATCGCCAGGTCTTTTTCGATGAATTCACCCGTGGGAACTGGCACGGCCTGCGCTGAGTCTAAGGGACAGGTGAAAGATGAACAAGAAAAAAGGCGATTTACCCAAAGTGTTCCCTTTTGTTCAGCCGAACAACCCCTCGCCGCACAAAGTGGATCCGCCGGATCCCCCGCCTACGTTTACGCCGGCCCGAAAGGTTTCAGAGCGGGGAATGCTGAGCAATGTTACCATGTTGCTGGCGGTGGGGGTTTTATCGGTGGCGTTGATCGGCGGGGGCAAGCTGGTTCTAGATATTTTTGGCGAAGGTCTCTTCAAAAGTTTGCATACGGTTTGGGCCAAAGCCATTGTCATCGCTCTGGCGTATTCATTCGGCTGGTTGGTGGCCAATCTGTCCATTCGGGTTTATAACAACCTGGTCCTATCATTGTTCATTCGCTTTTTAACCTGGGCTTGTTTGCTTGGCGTGACCCTTCTCTATTTGGCGGTGATCCAGCGGTTGTACCGCCAGGCCTATGATCTGCAGCATTTTATGGCCTACCTGCTGATTACGTCTGCTGGCCTGGGCGCACTGGTGGGGTTACACCTGATCCTCGAAGAACACGATTTGCGACCTTATTCCATTCCTTTGCTTTTGGTGGCATTTCTTCAACTGGCCACCATTGTTTACCGCTATGTGTTCACGGCTGATGCCAAACCGCTTTATCTGCTGGGTGACCTGCTCTTTTTCGGCATCATGCTTGTGTTTTCGAGCCTCATGCTGGCGCATCTGGGCTTGTTGAACCCGATACGCCAGAAAATCACCCGTTTCTTTGATCGCAACAGCAAAGTCATCCGCCCGAGCCAGTAGGGCGCGGAACTTTGCCCGGATTCAGGCGCGAATCATCGTAAGCAACATTTTGAAGGCTGTGATGGCGCGCAGCGCGTGCGGCTGATTGGCCGGCATGACGATCGCCTCACCGCTCCTCAAGTGAAAAGGCTGGCCCTGAATGCGGATTTCTGCCTCTCCTTCCAGTACGTGGACGAGAGCATCGTAGGGCGCAGTGTGCTCGCTCAACTCCTGATCTGCGTCGAAGGCAAAAAGGGTCACATTGCCGGCCTCGCTTTTCACGATCTGCCGGCTAACGATAGCGCCTTCTTGAAAGGCGATCATGTTGGCCAGGGATAAAATCTGGGCCTTGGGGGCAAGGGACATGTTTCCTCCGTTGTGAGAAATTTAGCGCAAAGGTTGTGCAATCAGGAGCGATTTACTGAAA
Source organism: Anaerolineales bacterium (assembly GCA_034433385.1). GTDB lineage: Bacteria > Chloroflexota > Anaerolineae > Anaerolineales > Villigracilaceae > DAOUAN01. The sequence goes on from DAOUAN010000091.1 coordinate 10,397, forward strand.
AGCGCTTCGAAAATAAAAATTTTCATCGGTTGGATTACAGGTCGCCTCCCTCCCCCGTCCGAGAGATGAATGTTGCGCTGCATGGGTTCACCAGACGAGGGAGGGGCATGCCGTGAAGAGGGTACGTTCAAAATCTCGTCCCTGAGGTCATTTTTCATGCTTTGTCTGCCAGTTGCACAAAGTTAGGTTAGCGCACAGAAGCCTGGGCGCTACGCACCTCGATCTGATAGGCGGCCTGCTCGCGAGTAAAACGCGTCGTCCCGCTGACAACCAGGATGGCGCTTTCGCCGCTGTTCAGTTCCAGGTTAATTTCCGCCGTCTGATCCGGGTTGAGCGGCAGCATCTCCACCGTGGTTTGGCGGCCCTGGCGGATGAGTGCCAGGCGGAACGACTGGGGGAGGGCGTTTTGGATTCGCACGAATCCATTGGCTTGCCAGCCTCCCTCATCCGCCTCAAAATCGGACGAGTAGCCGGCTGCCGCGACCCGAACGTCATCTACCAGGAAGCCTTCCCCGTTCACTGCCGCATCGGTGACGTACTCAAACCGAATTTGAACCTTTTTGCCGGCAAATTGGGAAAGATCAACCTGCTCTTCAATCCACCCATTGGAGGTGCCGTTATAGCTCCAGCCGTAGGAATTGCCCGAGGGGTCCTCGCCCGTGCCGGAGGGGGTGGTGAGAATCTGCCAGGTGACGCCGCCATCTTCGGAGGCCTCCAGGTACACATAGTCATAATCTTTTTCCAGGTCATACCAGGTGTGGTAAGTGAGCGTGATCGGTGCCTGGATCGCAGTGAAATCGAACTCACGGGTCAGGGTCATATCCGACATATCGCCCTTGTTCGACCAGAAGGCGTAGGAACCCGAATAGGGGTCAGCCGGCAACAGACGGGTCTGGGTGGAGCCGGTGAAGGAGAGAACCCACTTGCCGGCGCAGCGAATCTCGATGTAATCCACACCGTATTGATGCACCGTGCGATCCAGTGTAGATTGTGGGCAGGTGGAAATCGTCTCGGTGGGAGAAGCCTGGGGGGCGCTGGGGTAGTTGTGATAGGTATAACGGCCGTCGGCAACACCCCCATCTTGCAGGAAATTGGTCACGGCCCAATCCATGAAAACATCATCGGCGCCGATCGCTTGCCCGCTGAGCGGATCAGTTGCCTGGATTTGCCTCAGGACGTTGTCCACACTGTCGAAGCCATTTTGCGGATCGCGTACCAGCGCCTGGGTGGCCTCTTTCCCAAAACGATCCAGGAAGTAGGTGAGATACAGGAAACTCGCCCCGTAGTGAGGGGTAGTTGCATTTTGGTCGTTTGGCCAGTCGTTGAGTTGTAAATCGGGGTTGAAAATGTACAGCCAATCGAAGCCACCGGGATCATAACCGTTCAAGAAAGCGGCCACTTCTGAAAAGCCTTCGTTCATCCACGAGGTCTCGTTACGATCTTGATACCAATGAATCATGTGCTGGAATTCATGCGCCAGCACGCCGTAAGTAAATTCATTGCTGAGATCGGTGTTATCGGCATTGAACAAAAACATCTCATGGGCGTTGGAATATTCGTGAGCCAGTGGAGGAATTTCATCGGCAGAAGAAAAATAGCCGGCAATCGAATTGCCCATGCCGCGCACATACAGGATGTAAATGTGTGGATCACCATCAATGCCGGGGGTCCATTCACTGCCGAAGAATTCACGATCGGTAGGATAGATTTTGTTCTCGAAGGTCTCGGCGAGGGCTTTCAACTCATTCTCGTTGTACTTTACCTCGTTTTCCACCCAAAAATACAAATGTGGTGTGATGTAGCGCAGGGTGGCCTGAACCTGGAAGTTCTCGGTGGTATCTACGTTGGAAACCCAAAATGTCTCGGTCTCCCCGACCTGACGCGGCGTAGCCGGTGGATTGAGAGTGGGGGATAGATTACATTTCTTTTCCAGGCGGCAGGCCAGTTCCAGCGGATCATTGATGGGGACTTCGGTGTGCTCCAGCGTTTGCAGCGTCTCGTTGACGATGTTTTCCACCGGCTGGCGCGTCACGTTCACCGCAGGAGTGGGGGTGCTGAAATCGAACGGATTCTGCGGCAGGGTGACCGGCAAGGGAAGGGTTTGCATAGAGCGGTAAAGAATATATCCGCCCACGCCACTTGCCAGCAAACAGGTGCAGCACAAGAGGAGTACAATGCCTGCGATGAGGGCGATGGTTGTGTTTTTGGATGATTTTTCCTGCATGGAAGCCTCGCTCTATTTTCTATTTTCAGAGTTCTGAAGTCGTCTATCCTAAGTTTTGTGCCATCAGGCGCGATTTGCTGAAAAACGCTTCGAAAGCAAAATACAGGTCGCCTCCATCCGCTTTCGGCGGGATGAACGTCGCGCTGCATGGGTTCACGGACGGGGGGGCAGGCAGGGAAGATGGCAAGCGCAAAATCTCGTCCCTGAGGTCGTTTTTCATGCTTTGTCCGCCAGCTACACCAAAGTCAGGCGATTTTTTACGGCCAATCTTACTGTATTTGGTTGAAAAACACATTAGGAATGGGTAAATTCTGGCCCCAATTTCCTGTTTTGTCATGCAAAAATTACGAAAATGGGGTGGATTGCTCCACCCCATGGCTTGCTCAGGCTTCGGCGGGTTGCTCGACTTTAGGAACGCTTTCGACCTTTTCGAAAACAATTTTGTTGTTTTGCGGGTCCACATCCACGATGATGGTAGCGCCTTCTTTGTACTTGCCGCTGAGCAATTCTACCGAGAGCGGGCTTTCCACGTATTTCTGAATGGCCCGGCGCAGCGGACGGGCACCAAATGCCGGATCGTAACCCTGCTGGGCCAGCCACTTGCGCGCCGCTTCGCTTAACTGAACGGTGATGTTGTATTCGTTCAGGCGCTCCTGCACTTCTTTCATCTGCAAGTCCACAATTTGCTCCATTTGCTCCAGCGAAAGCGGTGAGAACATGATGATCTCATCAATACGGTTGAGGAACTCCGGGCGGAAGGCGCTCTTCAGCGCTTTTTCAATCTTGGCGTGCGCCTCTCGTTCCTCGTCATCTACCTTTTGTTGCAAGAAGCCCAGCGAACCGCTCTTGCGCACGTATTCGGTCCCCAGGTTGGAGGTCATGATCAAAACGGTGTTGCGGAAGTCCACCACGTTGCCCTGGCCATCGGTCATGCGGCCATCGTCCAGGATTTGTAACAAAGCGTTCCAGACTTCCGGGTGGGCTTTTTCGATTTCATCGAAGAGCAAGACGCGGTAAGGGCGGCGGCGAACGGCTTCGGTCAGCTGACCGCCTTCCTCGTAGCCGACGTAACCAGGCGGAGCGCCGAAGAGCCGCGAGACGGTGTGCTGTTCGCGGTATTCGGACATATCAATCCGCACCAGGGCGTCTTCATCATCGAACAGGAACCAGGCCAGGGCCTTGGCGAGCTCGGTCTTACCGACGCCGGAGGGCCCGATGAAGATGAATGAACCGATCGGGCGCGAGGGGTCTTTCAGGCCGGCGCGAGCGCGGCGAATGGCATCGGAGATGGCGTGTATGGCCTCATCTTGCCCGATGATGCGCTCGTGCAGACGTTCTTCCATGTGCAGGAGCTTTTCGGCTTCGGTTTCCATCATCTGGCTGACCGGGATGCCAGTCCATTGATGAACGACGGCGGCGATGTCATCCACGTCTACCACTTCGTCTAGCTGGTGTTCGGCTTCCCATTTGTCGCGTTTGGCGTTGAATTCGGCTTCCAGGCGCAGGCGCTCGGCCTTTTTCTGGGCGGCGCGTTCGTAATCCCGTTCCAGGCCAGCCTGTTCCTCTTCGGCGCGCAGCCGTTCGATCTCGCCCTTCATGGCTTTCAAATCAGGCGGGAGTGAGTAAAGCGCCACGCGGAGTTTGGCGGCGGCCTCGTCCATCAGGTCAATGGCTTTATCGGGGAGGTGGCGGTCGGTGACGTAGCGATCGGCCAGGCGAGCCGCAGCGACCAGAGCCTCATCGGAGAAGTGGACTTTGTGGTGGGCTTCGTAGCGGTCACGCAGGCCGCGCAGCATCTGGATGGTATCTTCCACACTGGGTTCTTCGACGTAGATCGGGGCAAAACGACGCTCCAGGGCAGCATCTTTCTCGATGTATTTGTGATATTCATCCAGGGTAGTAGCGCCAATGCATTGCAACTCGCCGCGCGCCAGAGCGGGTTTGAGCATGTTGGAGGCATCCATAGCGCCCTGGGCGGCTCCTGCGCCGACGACGGTGTGCAATTCGTCAATCATCAGGATGATCTCTCCCTGAGCGCGTTGCACTTCTTCCATGACGGCTTTCAGGCGTTCTTCAAATTCGCCGCGAAAACGTGAGCCGGCGATCATGGCGCCTAAATCCAGGGCGACGACGCGCTTGCCGGCCAGGATTTCGGGCACGTCATTGTTGGCGATCTTTTGTGCCAGGCCTTCCACGATAGCCGTTTTGCCGACGCCGGCTTCGCCGATGAGCACGGGGTTGTTTTTGGTGCGCCGGGAGAGAATCTGAATCAGGCGCAGAATTTCGTTATCGCGCCCAATGACCGGGTCCAATTTGCCTTCGCGGGCCAGTTGAGTCAGGTCGCGGGAGTATTTTTCGAGCATGCGGTAGCGGGTCTCTGCCTGGGGATCGGTGACGCGCTGTCCGCCGCGCAAATCCTGGATGGCGTCGTAGACGCGGTCGCGGGTCAGGCCGGCGCTTTCGAGAATGCGGGCGGCAGGGGTGTTGCGTTCGGTGAGGATGGCGAGGAAGATGTGCTCGGTGGAGATGTATTCGTCTTTGAGGCGGTTGGCTTCTTCATTGGCCAGGTCGATGATTCGCTTCACGCGCGGGGTGATGAAGATTTGGCCAGCGCCGCCGCCGAAAATGTTGGCTTTGGGGCTGGCGCGCAACGTGGCGTCCAGGCGTTCGGCGATGGCGTCGGTGTTGACGTTGAGTTTCTCTAAAATTTGGGGGATGACGCCGCCCGGCTGTTCAATGAGAGCCAATAAAATATGCTCAGTATCTATTTGGTTATGACCGTAGCGTTGAATAATTTCTGCAGCGCGTTGCGCTGCTTCTTGCGCACGTTCGGTAAAGCGGTCAAATCGCATCATAGGCTTATCCTTTCTCAGAGCAGTTCCGCTCTGCTAGCGAGATTATAACAAATGTAAACGGTGGTTTTGTATATGGGGCGTAAGAGATGTATTAGAGCGAAAATCGGGCTATAATAATTTCAAATGGCTTCGATCCCTATTGTCCTATCTGGCGAAAAGCATGAACATTTGCGCCCCTTGAATCTGCTGCGAGATTTGCCGCAAGTGGCTGACCTGATCGAGCTGTGTTTTCTGGATTCGATGGATCAGGACGGGCAACGGTACGTGGAGGATATGCGCCGCGCCAGCCAGGATGCTGGCTTTTTGCACTGGGCGCGCCGTGCTGCGGAGAGCACTTCGCTGCCGCTAACCGGCTTTGTGTGGGAGGAAAACGGCCGGGTGGTGGGAAATGTCAGTCTGGTGCCGTTTCGCCAGAAGCGTGAACGGATTTTTTTAATCGCGAATGTGGCTACTCATCCCGCTTATCGTCGGCGGGGGATTGCCCGGGCGTTGACGATGCGGGCGATGGAACTGGCGCGTCAGCGACAGGCTACTTCTATCTGGCTGCACGTGCGCGCCGATAACCCCGGGGCGATTGCGCTTTACCGCGAACTGGGTTTCGAGGTGCGCGCCCGGCGGACTACCTGGCGGGCATGGGGTGGGATTCCAGAGTTTTCTCTTCCGCCTCAGTATCGCATTGAGTCGTTGGCGCCGCGCTTTTTGGGGAGTAGCGCAGGGGTGAATTGGGCCGAGCAACAGGCCTGGTGGCGCCGCGTCTATCCGGATGAATTGGCCTGGTATCACCGTTGGAATTTTTCGTTGCTTCAGCCAGGGTTGTGGAACTGGTTTTATTTGTTTTTTATGGAAATTTATCCCCGACAGTGGGGGGCCTTTCGGGTCAGGCCGGCTGGGGAGGGGGGGAAACGCCTGGAGGCCGTGTTGGCGTGGTTGTCGTTTGGGCGGGGGGGCGAGTCGCTTTGGGCCGCGCCCGCACCGGGGTCCGGCCCCGAAGCGCTGACGGGGTT
>DAOUAN010000092.1:0-18216 GCA_034433385.1 Anaerolineales bacterium
GGGTTGAGGTGATAGTCGTTGTCGGGGTTGCGGATGGTTGCCAGTTGGGGATGGGGGTGGGCATGACCAGCGCCGATTGAATTACCCAACCTTCCAGCCGTACGCCGTTGCGGGTGGCGACCACGTGTGCCCAAACAATGTCATTGATTACGACTACATCGGGCAACACTTGCACGTAGGTGCCGTTTTCTAGCAACGTCACGAATTCCCCATTGGGGGTTTTGCGTAGTCGTACTCCCCCGCCTTCGTCCACGCGAATGCGGGCGATGATTGGGGTTGGCTCCAGGGTGAGGGTGGCGGTGGGCGTCTGGCTGGGTTGGGATGGTGGGGTGGGGGTGAGGGAGGCTGTTGGGCCGAATGTGGCGGTGGCGATGCGCGGCGTGGAGGATGCCGGGGGAGTGGCGGTGGCCGTGGGTTGGAGAATCAGGCCCGAGGTCGGAGAGGGAGGCGCTGCCTGGGGGGTGGGAACGTTTGTCGCCAGGTCGGCCATCCAGGGGCCGGGAATCGCCAGCCAGAGAAAGATTCCCAGCGAGACGAGCAGGGTGAGGCCGCTGAGCAGCACGCCACCAAAGGAGAGCCGGAAGCGCAGGGTGAGTAGGGCGAGCAGGCCGAAAAAGGTGGCCAACGCCAGGTGGGCAGCAAAGACCAGCATCCCTTGTGGCCAGATTCCACTCACGCCGCTGCCCAGGCCAAAGCCGGCCGCGCCCAAGGGCAGGAAGATGGCATAGCCAAGCAGGATACCCGGTAGGAGTGGCTTGTTTTCGGAGCGGACGAAGGAGATGGGGAGGAGAATGGCGCCCAGGGTGAGCAGGAACAGGTCAGGTATCCACAGGCGGCTGTGGAGAAAGGCGTTGGTGAAGGTGAGAGGCTGGAAGAGGCGAGAGGCCAGGCCGGTGAGCAGGGCGCTGAGGAAGACCATTCCCAGGCTGATCAGTAGGGCCATGAAGGTCTCGAAGAAAAAACGCGGTGAGGCGGTGATCAGGGCCAGGAGCAGGCCTACCCAGGGGGTGAGCAAGGGGGCGAGCAAAAGGCCGAGCAACAGGATGGCCTGGGAATCGAATAGATAGCCGAGGCTGATGAAGATTCCGCACAGGAGGGCGAAGACGAAGAGTTCGTAGGAGGGGAAGGCGCGGCGGGCAAGGGTGGCCAGCAGGGCAGCTTGCCCTTCCGCATCGCGCGGGACGATGAGCCGGCGCGCCTGTCGGCGGCGCGCTCTGCCGGCTGAGGCGGCAGGACGGGGGGCGGAATCTTCGGGGAAGGTCATTTTCGTAAACTGGCGACGATCCGCAGGGGTTTTTCGAGCAGATCGAGGGCGGTGAAGATGTCAGGCACGAGCAGATCGGCGGCGAGCAAGGTCTCGGCGGCCACGCCTTCGCTGGACATGACGCAAATGCCGAGCGCAGCCCGTTTGAGCATGGCGGCATCGTTTGCGCCCTGCCCGATGGCGACGACGGTTTCAGCGCCCAAGTTGGCGACATATTCGGCTTTGCGGGCGGCTTCGTTGCCACCCTGAATGCGGATGGCGGTGAGGCCGAGTTGCTGATCGATAATGGCCTGGCGGCCATGGGTATCTGCGGTCAGCAGGTGAATGGTCAGCCGGTCGCGCAGCGTAGCGATGCGCTTGGCCAGGCCATCAATTAAGACACCATCTATTGCCAAGGTGCCGTTGACATCGGTTACCAGGTGTTCAATGCGTATTTCACCCCGGCCGGGGATATTGATCTCAATCATAGGGCTATTATACAGGGGATAGGGGGAGAGGTGGAGAGGTGTTCTTGCTTGTAGTTTCGTTGCGTTTGCATTGACACCCCTTTTCTTTGCGGTATAATACCGTCCGCGCTGGCCGACTAGCTCAACTGGCAGAGCAACTGACTCTTAATCAGTGGGTTCAGGGTTCAAGTCCCTGGTCGGTCACAGGAGTGATGAGACAGAGCAGAAAAATGCTCTGTCTTTTTTTGGGGGGTGCTTGTAATACAGCCAATCCGGCGTATAATGTAAATAATGGACTGATTTGGTATGAATTTCCCCAAGAGCAAGATCAAACTTTACAAACGGGCGCTTATTCGTGGGACGGATATCTGGCGTCTGTTATTCTTGTTGGTATTGACTTTTTCCCTGTTGTCGTTGGAATTATATGAATATTTTTGGATAGCGCGTGATCCTTACCATTTGCTCGAATTGGGCATTTATTTGACATTTATCGCGGCTATCAGCATTCTCATTGAGGTTTCGGTTCGTTCCAAGCGCGCCTATATGCGCATGACGAAGATTTTGAAATACAAGCATAGCCTCAGTTTAGAGCTTGCATTGAAGGAAGATTGGTCTATTTTGACAAATGCTCTGGCGGCGATCCCGGCCAGGGTCGCTGAGAACGTGGAAGAGGTTTTTTTGCTGATTCGCAGTTCTTCTGGCAGCATGTTGGAAATTGCTGCCCATTGGGAAAATGGCAGGGAAAAGGACAGTGAGGAAACCTGGAATCCCCTGGTCCCCTGTCCGTTGTGTATGCGGCGGGAGAACGGTGAGGAGATTTTGCATATCTATGTCGCTGCGGATGATGAGATGCCGGTTTATTGCTTCCCCATCAAAAATTCAGGTTTTCCCGATGCTATTCTTCGGATGAAGCTGGTGCCTGGCAGTGATCTTTCGCTGGAGGAAAAAGAAGTTTTTGCCAACATTGGAGATGAAATCGCCGTGGCTTTGCGCGCCAGCCAGGATCGAAAGCGGTTGATGGAGATGCAATTGGCCGAGACGGCAATTGCGGAGCGGCGGACTTTCTCGGCCTATGTGCATGATCAATTGGGGCAAAATTTAGGCTATCTGCATTTGAAACTGGATCAATTGAATTCGAACGGAAACGTGTCTTCTCCTGAGCTCAGAGAAGAATTGAAACGGCTACAAGAGGTAGCCAACTCCTCTTACGAAATTGTGCGCGATATTTTGAAGAAAACCCAACCAGAGACAAGTCCTCATCTCACCAATTTATTGCGCGAACATGCCAGGATGATCGCTGAGCGGGCACCTTTTGACCTTGATTTTCAATCTCACGGCAAAGCAATGTATTTGTTGCCAGAGAGTCAACGTAATCTGTTTTATATCTTCCGCGAGATCTTGAGCAATATTGAAAAACATGCTGCCGCAACGCGCGTGACAATCTGCGTTGATTGGAACGAGACCTGCCTGGATATTACGGTAAGCGACAATGGAAAAGGTTTTGACCTTACGCAGGTGATTCCCGATGAGCATTTTGGGTTAGAGATTATGCAGGAGCGAGCTTCCAGCCTGGATGGGAAAATTCAAGTAGAATCATCACCAGGCACAGGTACTTCTGTCTTTGTGACCATTCCACTCAAATCTCTTAATCTGGCAAAAACGTGAGCGAATCAGCCCCTTCGGTTCAAACGATTCTCATCGTAGATGATCATGCCCTGTTTCGCGAAGGGTTGGCTGGCATTTTTCGATCTACTGAAGATTTCAAAGTGATTGGGGAGGCGGGCACGGTCGCTGAAGGGATAGAGAAAGCCCGAAGATTGAGACCAGATATTATCTTAATGGATTTCTCGCTCCCTGATGGTACCGGTCTGGAGGCGACAAAGATCATTTTGGAAGAATTGCCGGATTGTAAAATTATTTTCCTCACGATCTACGAAACGGATGAAAATCTCCTCTCTGCCATTCGATTGGGGGCGAAAGGCTATATGCTCAAAAATATTTCCAGTTCATCCTTACTTGCCAGTTTGCGCGGTTTGCGCGATGGGGAAATTGCCATGTCGCGTAAAATGCTGAGTCGCTTGCTTGAATTTGCACGTGAGGCACCTTCCGTGCAGAAGGACGAAATTTTGCGTAAGCTGAGCCGCCGCGAGGTCGAAATCTTGAGCGAATTGGAAGACGGTGCCTCGAACGCGGAAATTGCCCAACGTTTGTTTTTATCAGAAAACACGGTCAAGCACTACGTTCACAGTGTTCTGGATAAACTGGGGGTGGAGAATCGCCGCGAGGCGGCTTTGATTGCCAGGCAGTTAGGGCTAAAGCGGCGCTCAGTTACATAGAACAGGTTTTCCCATCTCGCTGGGGTGGCTTGAAAGCCCGTTCCACCAGAAGTTTTTGTGAGCACTTGTTCAAAGGATTAATCAAGGATTAATCCTTTTTTTATTCCAGGCCATTGAAAAATGGCCTTTTTTTTACCCCTGAATCCAGTGGCGGGTGATAGACACAAAATCTGACACACATTATCCTATTATGTAATGAATGGGTGGTTACTATCTTTATCGAAGCCCTGCTGCCCAAAGGTTTTTGGTTTATGGAGAGGAGATGCAGCGCATGAAAAAAAGCACAAATTCGGCCAAAGAAACAGCTCAAGTAAGGAGGTAAAGGATGAATCAAAATACGCAGCACAGATCACATCTGGGGAGAATGATTCGCCGCATGGCGTTTCATATCACCGCGTTGTTTGTAATGTTGATCGGGCAGACCCCATTGGCGGTATCCGTTGCGCAAGCAATGCCGGCGGCTGCTACCACCAATCATTTAAACCTGACCGTAGTAGATGCAGATACCTCTGCAGCGATTGCGCAATACAAGTATCTGATCAACATTGACAATACCGGTGATCCCTTTCAAGCCCGTGAAGATGGATGTACTCCAGAAGACCCCACCTATCCAGATAATTGCAACTGGCCATCCATTCGGGCGATTTCTCCCTATGCGCCCATTTATACCCAGGGAAACCAGGATGATTTCAATGGCGTGCTGAACAGCGGCCTGGATTTGCCTCCGGGGAAATACCTGGTGAGCGTTCTGGCCAATGGATACAAGATTGGTGGGGCGCATTTCACGGTTCCTTTGCAATCGCCTGGAACAGTGACTGTATCTCTCTATCCAGAGCCGCTGCCTGCTGCCACCATGCGCATTAAGGTCTTTGAAGATAATGCCTCGGTCAATGGTCAGTTTGACACGGATGAACATGGTCTGGCAGGCTTCCATGTGGTGATCAATGACATTTTGGGCCAGGTATCCACAGATGTCTTCGGCAATCCGTTGTGCACCACCTACGATGCCAGCGGAAACCCCACCGGCATTAACCTGATTGGCTGTACGATTAGCGATGCAAACGGGGATATGGCCATTCCCAACCTGGGGCCGAATCGATATGACGTAAGTGTCATTCCGCCTGCCGGCACGGATTGGACAGAAACCACCACCCTGGAAGGTAGCCCTAGCTGGGATACCTGGCTACAGGAAGGTGGCACGGGCCTGGATAACGAATTCGTCGTTGCAGGAGAGCCTTTCCCCTGGACGATGTTTGGCTTTGTCCGCCCCACCAACACCTTGCCGGCTAATGCGACTGGCGGCGTGCGCGGCACGTTGATCACCGCTTCAGTGTATCAACCGTTACAAAATGGCGTTCAATACTTTGGAGATATCTGGACCGGCTTTAGTGGGACAAAAGTAACCGGTCACGTCCCGAATGGTTGGGTAGCACTCTCTGACCTGCAGAACGGGGATGTCGCCGTCTATGTGGGACGCGCCAATCCTGACGGAACATTTGAAATCAATCATGTACCCGATGGCAACTACCTGTTCACCTGGTGGGATGAAAACCTGAATTACATCCTCGACTGGATTCAAGTGACCGTCTCCGATGGACAGGTGACTGATCTCGGCACACCCATGTTGACCGGCTGGTTCACCAAAATTGACGGTTACGTCTTCAACGATTTGAACTCCAACGGTCGGCGCGATCCGGGCGAGCCAGGCATTGCCGATTATCTGGTCGTGCTCAAAGATCGCGACAACAGCGAAATTGATCGCATGTCCATTTCGGCGATCACCGATGCCAGTGGCTACTATGTGTTCGAGAAGGCCTATCCGATGGGCTCATGGATGGTGCTTGAAGCCTATAGCGACCGATACTACACCACCGGCATCACTTTCCAGACCGAAAATCAGCCCGAACCGACCACCGTCTTAGGCTCCGGTGTGGATGTGGGCGTTCTGCCCATGCTGGGTCAGGGGGGGCACCTCGATTGGGGAGTGCGTCCTTATGCACCTGGTACCAACGGCGGGATCGTGGGTACGGTCTTTTACGATACCACGCGTAACGAATTGGATGCTCGTTATCAGGTTGCGGAAGGCTGGGCTCCGGGCATCCCAGGCGTCAAAGTTTTGCTCTCCCAACCCATTCCGTGCGGTACGAACGTCGGTGTTGCCTGTGATCCCAGTGACATGTACGAGCTTGCCCCCGATGGTTCGCTGGCCAAAGACCCCACCGCTGGTGGTGTTGCCTGCGGAACGACACCCAATGCGCCCTGTGACCCCAGCGGAACCTGGGAACTGGATGAAAATGGCAATTACAAAGTTGGCCCTGTCCTGGCGGTGACTACCACCGAAGCCTGGGAGCAACCGGTAGATTGTATCGCCCGCGACTCGAACGGCGTCCCGTTGCGTTATCCGCAAGATCAACAGGTTCTTCCTCCCGATCCAAACGGCAAACGCTGCCTGGAGGGACCTCTGATGGGCACCCAATTCCAGGCTGGATTCGCTACCCTGGACGGCAACTACGGATTCGGCTCGATCTTTTCCGGGTTTGGCTCCACGGCTGAACCGGTCGAACAAGCCATTCCGGCGGGTGACTATCTCGTTGAAGTGGCCACCCCTCAAGATGCGCTGGGCCGGCCGATGTACCAGGTCGTGCGCGAAGAAGATGTCAACATCTTTGGTGGCGATCAATTCACCCCAGCCGTGCCGCCGCCCGCCTGCGCCGGGCCAATGCATGTCGTGGATGTGGCGGGTGTGGGTAGCGATGGCCCCAATGCGGTGGACAATCCCTCTTTTGCGGATGCCGGCGGCAGCCCCTATGAAGGGATGTCCATGCCACTGTGCAACGTCAAATTGGTAACCCTCAACAACCGCAAATCTGTGGCGCCAATATTTACCTACTTTACCGACGTCCCGATTCCTGGGCGCTGGAAAGGGTACATCATTGATGATTTGACCATTTCCACCAACCCCATGGACCTCTTCTATGGCGAAAAGGCAGGAACACCTTATCTGCCGATCGGCGTGTATGATTACCGCAACAACCTGGTGACTACTGTCGTTTCCGATCCAAACGGGGTCTATGAAGTCCTGTTGCCCTCCACATACAGCATTAACTGCCCCACGCCCTCTGGCGTGTGTGCTGCAACCTACTACCTCTTGGGCAACGACCCCGGACAACCCGATAAGCCCAATCCTACCTACAACCCGCAATATCGCACCATTGGGGCCACATTCGAGATCTATCCTGGCCTCATCTTGCCTTCGGACCTGGCGCCTACGCAGATCGTCAGTGGCGTCCTGGCGGCTGGCTCGCTTTACAGCTTACCACCTCAGTGCAACCTCGATTCCGTCACGCCTCAACTACTGGCGGTTTCCAAACCCTATGCACGGGTACGGACAGGCGTCGGCGACACCTTCACCATTCGTGGTTCTGGCTTCGGTACGCAGGGGCCCAACAGCGCTGTGCTCCTCAACGGCACGATCAGCCTGCCGGTCACGGCCTGGAGCGACACCAGCATTAGCGTCACTGTTCCTTCAACAACCCCCTATGGCGCTTACCAGCTCTCTATTCGGGCAGATAACGGCAGGTCCACCATCAATGGCCTGACTTTCCACGTGATCGGCGGGGGCAGTTACAATCCGCGCCTGTTTGAAGTGGGGCCAGGACGTACCTATGCCACTATTCAAAGCGCGATCAACGCGGCCTCCAGTGCTGCGGGAGGTCGCGGCAGCCTGGTGGTGGTGTACCCGGGTGCTCAGGCACAGTGGAACCCTCACGGCGTTTACTTCGAAAACGTAGTGATGTACAAACCGATCAAACTGCAGGGTGTTGGCCCTGGCGGCTTTGACGCTAACAATACCTATGTGCCTGGCTCCGTTATTGATGGGCGTGGTGTTGCTGGCGATACGCCCTATGCTCAGGCCTGGCAGAATTTCATTATGGGCTTGAACTGGAGCGGGAATCAGGCTGTCTTTGAAGGGCCGGTGATTTACGTAGTGGCGCAAGATGGCGATTTCCGCAGCACCTTCCCGGCGACCATTGATGGTCTTACCATTCAAGGCGGCGATCAACAGGGCTTCCCCAATCAACTGGCTCCTGTTGACCCAACGGTCAAAGACCTGGCGGCTGTCCAGGGCGGTGGCATCTTCGTCAATGGCTATGCTCGTTATTTGCAAATCAGCAACAATGTGTTGAAAAGCAATGGCGGCGCGTATGCCGGTGCGATTCGTCTTGGCACGCCTCACCTGCCCGGCGCCATGAACGATAACCAGAATGACTTTGTCCGCATTCTCAACAATCGCATTCTGGCCAATGGCGGCACCAACCTGGCCGGCGCAATTGGCGTCTTCTCCGGCGCTGAGGGCTACGAGATCGCCGGTAACGATATTTGCGGAAACTACTCTGCAGAATACGGCGGCGGGATCAGCCACTATGGCCTCAGCCCCAACGGAAAAATTCACCACAACCGCATTTACTTCAACCGTTCCTACGACGAAGGCGGTGGCATCATGATCGCCGGTGAATTGCCCGCCGATCCCAGCGTGCTCACCCCTGGCAGTGGCCCGGTGGATGTTTATAACAACCTCATCCAGAACAACCTGGCAAACGATGATGGCGGCGGTCTGCGTTTCTTGATGGCAGGCAACTTCCCCTTCAACGTGTACAACAACATCATTGCCAACAACGTTTCGACCCATGAAGGCGGCGGCGTAGCCATAGATGACGCACCCGATGTGCGCTTCTACAACAACACGGTCATGAAAAACATTACCACTGCCTCTGCCATGACCAGCAATGGCATGCCCGCTCCCGCCGGTTTGGCTACCACCCGCAACAGCGACCTGCTGCAAAGCACCCTGCCTGCTGGATCGCCCAACTTCAGCAACCCGCTGCTCTTCAACAACATTTTCTGGGATAACCGCGCCGGCACGTTTAGCGGTTCGACCGTCTCAGGCATTGGCTTGGCTGGCGATCCCAGTCCCATCAACTATTGGGATATGGGCGTAGCCGATGGTAGCGGCATGCTCTCGCCGACCAACTCCATTCTCCAGAGCGCTGTTGGCACCATCCTCGACTCCAGCAACCTCTCCGTTGATCCGCTGGTCGCAGCCACCTACGATACCACCGTTCGCACCCTGCCCTGGCGAGGCAACCCTCGTTTCGTCGACATCCTCATGGTCACTACCGACGCCACCCCCAACCTGATCGGTGACTATCGTCTGACGGCCACCTCGCCGGCGATCGATAGCGGTGCAGCCAGCAAGAATGGAATCAACGCCCCCGCGACCGACTTCGATGGTCAGGTGCGCCCCGCCGGTTCCGCCTTCGACATGGGCGCTGACGAGGCCTCTGCCTCTGCACCGCCACCCATCCCAACCTTCCCAACCACGGCCTTGCTCGACAATTTCGACCGCACTGGACCTTACGTCGGCATCAAGTGGGCGGGCAGCACCAATCCAACTACCGGCGCCTTCCGCATTGACAACAACGCTGTTCAGGTCTTCAACAGCGGTGCAATGTGGTGGGATGAAAAGAAATTCAAAGCCGATCAAGAAGCCTGGTTCACCTTTACCCAGGTCAGCCCCGACGCCCTTTCCCAGGGGCTGGTGCTCAAGCTCAACGGCGGCAGCGTGACGTCCAACAAAGCTACCTTCATCCTGGTCACCTATAACGTCAGTGCAGGCACCGTTTCGGTGATGACCCGCACCGCCCGGCAGAGTCTGGTGACGCAAGCCACTTTCCCGGCTACCTTTGTCAATGGCGATCAGCTGGGTGCACGTGCTCTGAGCGATGGCACGGTGGCCGTCTTCAAGAACGGCGTTGTCATCGGCACAGTCAATGTCACCTCCGGCGTCAACCCCTGGCCGGCCTCTCTGGCCGCCGGCGGTGGCAAAATCGGCGTGATCTTTGGTTGGTCGGCCGCTCCTGCCTCGGCAAGTTGGGCCCGCTTCGACAACTTCGGCGGTGGGAACTACGTGCCCTGACCTTTTCCCGCAAACCGGGGGGCAGAACACTCTGCCCCCCGAAAGGAGAACTTCATCATGAAACGAGCAACATCTTCTCACTTCACCCGTCGCGACTTCCTCAAACTGGCTGGTAGTGGTCTACTGGCTACCGGTGGGATGGGACTTTTGGGCAAGCTGGCCTCCGGCCTTCTCCTCCCCGAAGCGATTGTCTCCGCCCAAAGCGCGGCTCCCGATCGCATCTTCGCCGCGACCGATGGCTGGATTCACCTTCCCTTTACCCCGGCCATTCCCCCCTATCATCCCGATAATCTCTCGCCCGATCCCACCCGCCTGACCACTTACGTTTTTGGTTTTCGCGATGTGACCGGCATGACCAACGATCAGATCCTCGCCCAGAAAATGAAGGCCCAGCATTCGGCTCCTCTCTTCTGGCTGCGTGAAAATCAGGAATTTCGCCTCGAGCTGCGCAACCTCGGCTTGCAAATGCGCCCCGATCTGGTCGATTCGCACACGGTTCACTTTCATGGCTTCAAAAATGCCATTCCCTTCTTCGATGGCGAGCCTTCCTCCTCTGTCTCTGTGCCAATCAACCGGTCGTTTACCTACGTTTACCGCCCTCATGACCCTGGAACATACATGTTCCACTGCCACGTGGAAGACGTGGAACACGTGCACATGGGCATGAATGGCCTGGTGTTTGTTCGCCCTGCCCAAGACGGCAACACCAGCCTGTATCCGAGTGGCAAGTTCGTCTATAACGATGGTGATGGTTCAACCGGCTTCGACCGGGAATTTGCCATGCACCTCAGTGAAGTTTGGGTGGTTTCGCATTGGTCTGATTCACACATTCAGCTGCCCGAGTGGAGCGATTACAAAGTGGACTTCTCGCTGATCAACGGCCGAGTCTACCCCGATACGATCGCTCCCGCCGGGGGCGGCTTCGATGCCAGCGGTGACCTCATCCCCCCGGCCGGCTTCCCGGAGTTGCAATATCAACCCATCTCATCCCTGGTCACTTGCAATGCCGGCGAGCGCGTTCTGCTCCGTTTTGCCAACCTGGGTTTCATGCAACAGGCGATGACCCTGGAAGGAATCCAAATGCACGTGGTCGGCAAAGATGCAACCTTGCTGCGCGGCAGGGATGGTACTGACCTGAGCTATTACACCAACACGATCAACATCGGTGCTGGCGAAAGCTTCGATGCCATCTTTGTCGCCCCGCCCCATTCCGGCGGCAGCGGGCCAGATGTGTACCTGCTTTATAACCGTAACTTCACCCGCTTCCATACCCGCAGCGAAGGCTTTGGGGTGGGCGCTCCCATGACTGAAGTGCGCGTTTATCCGGCAGGCACCCTGCCTCCCCAGACTGAGCCAAATGCTTAGCCAAGAAGGAGAAATCAACATGCGCAAACATTACTTTACTCCCCCAAAAGCCCTCGCCGCCCTGCTGGTGCTGGCTTTGTTGGTGACCTTCGCTCCGCTGACCAACAGCGCCCAGGCACAATCCGTTGCCTCGGATGGAATGGTCTGTACCTACGGCCCATCCTTCACCCTGACCTCTCATGAGGGCTCAGTAGCCACCCCGGATGGCAACATTGTTTACATGTGGGGCCTTTCTTCTGGCTCCGATCCTTACCAATATCCTGGCCCGGTGTTGTGCGTCAACGAAGGGGATACCGTGACCATCATCCTGCACAATACGTTGAAGCGAGCCATCTCCCTGGTTTTCCCCGGACAGGAAAATGTCCTGGCCGATGGTCAACCCGATGGACCGGTTTTCAATGGCAGCGGTGTGCTGGTTTCATTGGCGAAAACGGCCGCAGCAAATGGCGGCAGCGTCACCTATAGTTTTGTGGCGACGCGTCCAGGCACTTTCCTCTACGAGAGCGGCACCGAGCCGGCCATTCAGGTCCCCATGGGGCTGTTTGGCGCTTTGGTCGTCCGCCCAGCTGGCCACCCCGACTGGCTCTATAACCGCTCCGATACCGCCTTCAACCCCAACAAGGAGTTCATGGCCCTCCTGTCTGAGATCGATCCTTACCTGAGCCAGGCCATGGAACAAGGGAAGACCTTCAACTCGAAGAACTATCACCCGCGCTATTGGATGATCAATGGTCGCGGCTTCCCCGATACCATCGCTCCAAACTTTGCCTCCTGGTTGCCCGATCAGCCTTACGGCGCTTTGGCGCGTATCAATCCCTGGCACCCCACAGCCAACCCTCTGCCAGCGGCCATCCGTTACCTGAGCGTTGGCAGTGTAGATTATCCCTTCCACCCGCACGGCAACAACGTGCGCATTGTCGGGCGCGATGGCATGCCCCTTGAAGGGAGCGGTGGCGAAGACCTGGCCTACGACAAATTCTCCATCCCTGTCGGGCCAGGACAGACCTGGGATGCTCTTTTCACCTGGCGCGACCCCGAAGCCTACGATGCCAACGGCAACCCGGTTCCCGTGACCATCCCCAATATCCTGGATATGTTCTTTGGCCCCTTCTTCAGCGGCAGTCCCTATTTGGGCACGCGCGGCACCATTCCCGTTGGAACCACCACTCAGAATCAATGCGGCGAATACTATCACATTGCTCACAACCATGCCCTGTATCAAATCACCTCGTGGGGCGTTCCCATGACCGGCATGGCAACCTACACGCGCATTGACCCACCGCTGCCCAACAACTGCCCATAGCAGGCGGTACAGGAGGAATTTCCATGAAAACACGAAACGTGTATCCCTTACGCTCTGGCCTGCTGGTGCTGGGAATCATTCTGGCTCTTTTCACCGCGGCCTTTCAGCCTCTGGCAGTGCAGGCGGCCACTCTCCCTGCTACCACCTGTAGCGAATCGGGTGGGCTGCGTGCCTGTGACTTGTGGGCCACTACCGGAACCCTCTCCCTCCCTGGCGGCGTCAGCGTGACTTTTTGGGGCTATGCCCCCGATAACGTTAGCCCGGCCAGCCTCCCTGGCCCGACGTTGATTGCCAACGCGGGCGAGGCCCTGGTCATCACCCTGCACAACAACCTCAGTGAGGCCACTTCACTTTCCATTCCCTCGTTGAGCGGCCCCGCGGATCTCAGCGGGGTGGCTGCTGGCGGAGCAAAATCCTATCTCTTCAACAATTTGCAACCGGGCACCTACATTTACCAGGCCGGGCCAACCCAAAATGGACAGCGCCAGGTAGCCCTGGGCATGTATGGGGTTTTGATCGTCCGACCGGCCGGCGCGCCCACCCAGGCGTTTGCTTCGAGCGCCTCCGCCTTCGACGATGAGGCGGTTCTGGTGATGAGTGAGATTGATCCCGCCCTTCATGCCGCTCCCGCCACCTTCGATTTGAACGCCTTCGCCCCCAAATATTTCCTCTTCAACGGCAAGGCCTTCCCCGATACGGCGCCCATCGATACCCTTGCTGGCAATCGGTTGCTGCTGCGCGTGGTCAATGCGGGTATGCAAAGCCACTCGTTGGGCGTTTTGGGCCTGCGCTATGCTGTGTTATCTACCGATGGCGTGCCTTTGGCGCAGCCCTACACCGCAGTGGCCGAGACCATTGGCGCTGGGCAAACGGCCGATGTCTTGATTCAAGTCCCTGCTGCTGCCCCCGCCGGTGTGAAATATGCTGTTTACGATTCCAGCATGCGCCTGCTGAACAACGGGAAAAGCTTTGGGGGAATGCTCACCTTCATTAACCTGGCGCCTATCCCCAATCCGGCAGATGTGAGCGGACCGGCGGCCTCAGGGCTCTCGCTTTCGCCCAACCCTTCCAGCGGATCCAGCCTGGTGACCTTGAACGCAGTCATCAGCGACGTGGATAGCGGCAACAACAACATTGCCGCTGCTGAGTACTTCCTGGATGCAACGGGCGCTTCTGGCTCTGGTATTGCCCTATTGGCCCAAGACAGCGCCTTGGATTCCCCCAGCGAAGCGGTAACTGCTACGATTGATCCTACTCCTCTTGCCTCTGGCAATCATAATGTGTATGTGCACGGGCAAGATGCTCTGGGCAATTGGGGTTCGTTCAATGTCATCGTTCTGAGCCTGGATAAGACCGGCCCACTGACTACTTCGTTGCTGGCCACGCCCAATCCCACCAATGGCTCGGTCAATGTAGTCCTGAGTGGCACTGCCGATGACAGCACCAAAGGCAGCAGCAACATTCAGGCGGCCGAGTATTTCATTGACGTAGCCGGTGCAGACGGCACAGGTGCGGCGATGACGCTCAATCAGACGGCACCAGTAGCCGCCATCACGGCCACCATTCCAGCCGCTACGGTGGCGGCCCTTCCCGAAGGCAATCACACCCTGTACGTCCACAGCCTGGATTCTTCGGGCAATTGGGGCAGCTTTGCCACCCTTACCCTGCAAGTGGACAAGACCGGCCCTGCGGCCAGCAACTTGCTCTTGCGCCCCAACCCCAATAACGGCACGCTGACTTACTCTCCCACGACGGCGGCTGTGCGCCTGGATGTCACTGCCAGCGAGCCAGGGGGTGGGCCAATTACCGCCGCCATCAAAAAGATCGAGTTTTTCATTGACTATCGCGGCGCGACCCTCGATCCGGATGGCAGCGGCGTTCCCATGACGCCGGTAGATGGCCTGTTCAACAGCGCCTCCGAGACCGGTTATACCTATATTCCCCTGACCACAGTTCAGGCGCTCCCCGAAGGGGTACACCCCATCAGTGCTCATGCCCTTGATTCAGCGGGCAACTGGGGTCCCTTCTCCACGGTGAACCTGATCGTTGACCGCACAAAGCCGGTGGTGAACAGTGTTAGCTTTTCACCCAATCCAACTGGAACCAGCACTACAACTGTCCTTTCGGCTGTGGCACAAGATGTGGTGGTCAATTCCGCTTCGTCCAGCATCCTCAAGGCAGAATGGTATCAAGGAACAGATCCGGGCATTGGAAAAGGCAACGCGATGACCATCACGGCGGGCGCGGGTGGAACGTATGACCTGAGCGCTACCATCAATGTCAGCACCTGGACGCGGGGCACTTACACCCTCTTTGTCCGCGTCGGCGATGCGGCCGGGAACTGGAGCCAGCCCACCAGCGCTGTTCTTACCGTTGGCCTGCCCGACCTGATCTTTACCGATAGCTTCGAATCTGGCGACTTTGCCGCCTGGTCTGCGACCAGCGGATCCAACCTCAGTGTGACCACAGCGGCAGCCATGGGCACGGATGGTGGTACGCGGGGCATGCAGGTTGCTCTGGCAGGTAACACGCCTGGCTACGTGCAGGATAATTCGCCTCTCAACGAAACCCGTTACTTTGCCCGCTTCTACTTCAACCCCCATAGCACTCTGACGGGCAGTGGCAATCAGCGCATCTTTACAGGGTACAACACCGCAGGCGCGTTTGTCTTCGCTATCGAATATCGGCGCACCAATTCGGGCGGTGGCACCTATCAGGTACGGGCGGTGGTCAGTCGCACCGGCGGCACGACCTCTACCAACTGGGTCACCATTGCCAACAACACGGCCCACCCCATCGAAATCGAATGGAACTCTGCTTCCGCGGCCGCCTTCCGCTTCTACGTAGATGGTGTTTTGCGGCAAACGTTGACCAACCTCAACACCAGCGCCTACTTGCTCGATTACGTTCGCCTGGGTCCATCCAGCGGCCTGGTCTCGGCTGCTTCGGGTACCGAATACTTTGATGCCTTTGTCTCGAAGCGCTACACGCGACCATAAGCAAATCGCGAAAGAGGGGCGAGGAGATTTTCTCTTCGCCCCTCCCCTCGCAGGAGGAATCTCATGAAATCTCGCATACTTCAATGGGCTGGGATTGCTCTCATCCTGGAAACTGGCCTGCTCCACCTTTATAGCACTCCGCGCGAACTGAGCGAAGCAGGTTATATGGGACTTTTGTTCCTCTTGAACTTCGCAGGCTCATTTCTTGCTGCCTGGTACATCTTTCGCCAAAAACAGGGTGGATGGTGGTTAGGTGCTTTGATCGCCCTTGGCTCGATTGCGGGTTATATTCAAAGCAGAACAGTGGGAATGCCGGGGATGGAGGTTGAACCGTGGTTTGACCCGATTGGCATCATTGCGCTCAGCGTAGAAGGATTGTTTTTGCTTGTATTTTTGTTTGATCGCCTGCCCACAAGTGCTGCCCTCGAACAACGTCTGTGGCCTGACCTCTCTTTCCCCGAAAAGTACGTTTACCTTCCAACCCTTGCCTTGTTCTTCCTGGTGCTGTCCAGTACCGTTGCCCATCAGTGGGATATTCGTTACGCTCGCGCCCAACAGGCCAGTCTACACGCCGCCAGCCGTATTATTTCCGCCGAAACCCTCGAGCAGGAATATGGACTCAAAATTACCCTGGTCGCAGTGACCAGCGCCGGCGGTCTCGTAGATTTGCGCTACCGCGTCATCGATCCTCAAAAAGCAGCCCTCCTGCTTACCGACGAGAGCCGCATGCCTTCTCTGTTGATTGAAGGATATTGCCTGACCCCATCGGCAGTTTCGACCTCCCCCGATGACACCAACGACGGCTATCAAAGTGATGTCATGCTCATGTCTGATTCGCACATGCGTACCCGCCTGTTGCCTGGTCGGGTGTATTTCATGCTCTTTCCCAACCAGCAAAACATTGTCAAGCCAGGCACGCCCATCGTGGTCGCTTTTGGCGATATTCACCTGGAACCTATCCTTGCCAAATAGCTGTCCATGAAAAAAATCTCCGTTTTCCTCGTTCTTCTGGCGTTTTGCGCCACCCTTTTTTCGCCTTTTGGTGCGGCGGCTGCTCCCCAAGAGCCGCCCTCCTGGCGAATGGTGGATGGGGCGCAAAATAAAATAGACCCTACCCTCCAGCAAACGCTGGCCTCGCTTGCCCCCGCTGAGATGACGACCGTCATCGTCCGTTTGCGCCAGCAAGCCATTCTCCCCACGGGTCGTGGCCTGAAGCGAGGCGAACGTCTGCGCAAAATTCTGAACGTTTTGCAAAGCACGGCCACGACCACGCAAGGTCCACTGGCCTCCTTTCTCCGCTTACGCAGCCGCCAGGGAGCCGTGCAAAAATTTACTTCGTTTTGGATTTTCAATGGCTTTTCCGTCACCGCCAATGCCTCCACCATTCAAGAACTGGCCGCGCTGCCCGATGTCCTTTCCATCACCCCCGATACCCTCGAAATCGCCCCAGTCTCTTCGGCAGAACCTCTCTTCAGCAATCCGCAGCCCAATTTGACGTTAATCGCCGCTCCGTCCCTCTGGTCGCTGGGATATTCCGGCCAGGGGGTGGTGGTCGCTACCATGGATAGCGGCGTGGATCTCTCCCATCCCGCTCTCGCCAACCGCTGGCGCGGCGGCTCGAATAGCTGGTATGACCCCTATGGCCAGCATCCGACCCCCGTGGATTTGAGTGGACATGGCACCTGGACGATGGGCGTCATCCTCGGCGATGATGCCGCCGGCACCAGCATCGGCGTCGCCCCAAACGCTCAATGGATCGCCGTCAAAATTTTCAATGACCAGGGCACATCCACCGTCACCGCCCTTCATCAAGGATTTCAATGGCTGCTGGACCCCGATCACAACCCCGCTACCGATGACGCCCCCCAGGTCGTCAATAACTCCTGGACGTATGCCTCGCTCGGCTGCTACCTGGAATTTGAACCCGATTTGCAAGCGCTGCGGGCAGCCGGCATCCTGCCTATTTTTGCCGCGGGCAATGGGGGCCCAGCCACTGGCTCCAGCTACAGCCCGGCAAACAATCCCTCCGCTTTTGCCGTCGGCGCCATCAACAACAGCAGTGCCATTTACGGCCTGAGCAGTCGCGGTCCCACCACCTGCGGCGGCTCTACCGGCGTCTTCCCCGAAGTTGTAGCTCCCGGCGTCAACATCTACACCACCGACCTGGCTGGCTACTACACCACTTCCTCCGGCACTTCACTTGCTGCCCCTCACGTCGCCGGCGGCCTGGCCTTGCTGCTTTCCGCTTTCCCCAACCTCTCTGCTAGCGAACAAGAAGCGGCCCTCCTCGCTTCTGCCGTGGACCTGGGTAGCACCGGTCCCGATGACACCTACGGCTACGGCCGCATCAACCTTCTCGCCGCCTACCAAACGCTGGCCTCAGCCTCGCCCACGGCCACACCAATCTTCACCGATTCTCCCACCCCTACCGAGATTCCCCCCTCTACCGCCACCTCCACCCCCTCGCCGACTCAACCCCCGACCTTCACCGCCTCGCCCTCCCCGACCTGGACGGCCACCCCAACC
>DAOUAN010000093.1:0-38342 GCA_034433385.1 Anaerolineales bacterium
GCGTTCGCGCCGCCCATCGCCGGAAACCGGCCAGCGCCGCCCTGGGAATCGCCGTTTTTCCCCAACACATGAGCATGGAAATCAGCCTCGTCACCCCCCAGGGCGAGAAAAACCACCGCTTTACCTACGGCGGCCACCCGCGCAACCTACCGCGTTGGGCGCTCAACACCGCCCTCAACCTGCTGCGTTTGCACGCCGAAGGGATTGAAAAATGAGCCAGCAGCGCCAACGTGGCTCAGTTCTCGTCGCCCTCATTTGGGGATTGAACCTGTTGGCTCTGCTCGCCCTGCTTGCCGTCCTGGCCCTCTATGGGAGAAAGCCATCCGCGCCGCTGAGCCTTACATCAGCTGAACAAACCACCCCCACCCCTTTTTTGACCCGAAAGACCTACCCCACCGCCTACTACCTGCCCACCGTCACCCCTAACCCACACGCCACGGCCATCCTCGTCGAAACCTCCACCCCTTTTGTCCTGCCCAACGGCTTGGGCGCCACAGTCATCGGCTACTCGGTAGCGCATCGCCCCATCGAAGTTTACACCTTCGGGCAGGGAGAAAAACAACGCATGATTGTTGCCGGTATTCACGGCGGCTACGAGGCCAACACCATCGCCCTTGCCGAACAGCTGATCCTGCACATTAACGACCACCCCGAAATCATCCCCAGCGACGTGACCCTTTACATCCTGCCCAACCTGAA
Source organism: Anaerolineales bacterium (assembly GCA_034433385.1). Classification (GTDB taxonomy): domain Bacteria; phylum Chloroflexota; class Anaerolineae; order Anaerolineales; family Villigracilaceae; genus DAOUAN01. The sequence goes on from DAOUAN010000093.1 coordinate 700, forward strand.
CCCGGATGGCGAGGTGCGCGAACACGGCATCAACGGTCGCGTCAACGAGCACGGCGTGGACTTGAACCGCAACTTTCCCGCCAACTGGGTGGCCGAATGGGATCGCAACGGCTGCTGGAACTATGTCCCCACCACCGCCGGCAAGGCTCCTGCCTCCGAGCCGGAAACCACAGCCCTGGTCAACTTCCTCATGAACCACCGCATCGAGGCCCTGATCAGCTATCACAGCGCCGCCCTGGGCATCTTCCCCGGCGGTGAACCCTGGACAGAGAAATCCATCCGCCTAGCCCAGGAAATCGCCACAGTCAGTACCTACCCCTTTCCCCCCATCGACACAGGCTGTCACTACACTGGCACCCTGGCCGATTTTGCTGCCTCGCGCGGCGCCGCCGCCGTTGACCTGGAACTGACCGACCACAAATACACCGATTTTGAGATGAACCTGGATGTTTTACAAATTCTGCTAAACTGGCAGCCTTAACCAAGTTAAGTCTATCCGCATCCCTGCGAGACAGCCTTTCCAGGCTGTCGGCAGAAGAAGCGCCTACATCATTCCTCTCTTTTACAAGGAGCCTATTCATGCAAAACGTAGATACCCTTTTCCTCAACGCCCATGTCCTCACCATGGACGAGAACCTCACCCAGTATTTCCCTGGCGCGGTGGCCGTGCAGGGAGATCATCTCGTCGCCATAGGTCCAGAAGATGAGATCAAGCATAACTTCAGCGCCAACGAAATCATCGATTGCCAGGGAAAAGTGCTTATGCCTGGCCTGGTCAACGCTCACACCCACGTGCCCATGACCTTGCTGCGCGGTCTGGCCGATGACCTGCGCCTGGACGTCTGGCTGATGGGCTACATGATGCCGGTTGAACGTGAATTCGTCTCGCCCGAATTTGTGCGGCTGGGCACCTTGCTGGCCTGCGCCGAGCAAATCCGCAGCGGCATCACCACCTTCAACGATATGTACTACTTCGAGGATGCCGTTGCCGAAGCCACCGCTCAGGCCGGCATGCGCGCCGTCTGTGGGCAAACTATTCTCAAATTCCCCTCCCCCGACGCTGGTTCCTACGAAGATTCGTTGGCCATGGCGCGTGAATTTATCCAGCGCTGGAAAGATCACCCCCTGATCGTCCCCGCAGTTGCCCCCCACGCCCCCTACACCTGCACCGCTGAAATCTTACGCGCCAGCGCCGAACTCGCCCGCGAATTCGATGTGCCGCTACATATTCACATCGCCGAGACCGCCCTCGAGGTGGAAAACATGCGCAACGAAAACGGCATGCCGGTCGTCCCTTACATCAAAAAACAGGGACTGCTGGAGGCCAAAGTCATCGCGGCTCACTGCGTGCACATCGACAGTGGGGAAATGCGCACCCTGCAACACGCCAACGCCGGTGTGGCGCACAATCCCTCGTCTAACCTGAAACTGGCTTCTGGCTTCGCACCCATTCAAAAAATGCTGGAAACTGGCCTAAAAGTGGGCATTGGCACCGATGGCCCGGCCTCCAACAATGACCTGGATATGTTCGAGGAAGTGCGCCTGGCTTCGTTCATTGCCAAAGCTGTTTCGAACGACCCGACGGTTCTCCCCGCTCAGACGGCTCTTGTGATGGCCACCCGTCTCGGCGCCCAAGCGCTTCACCTCGGACATTTGACCGGTTCCCTCGAACCAGGCAAACGCGCCGACCTGATCCTGGTGGATGTGTACCCAACGCACAATTCGCCGCGCTTCCACCGTGACCCCAACAATGCCTACGCCCAAATTGTTTATGCGGCCAAATCCACCGATGTGAGCGATGTGATGGTCAACGGCAAATGGCTGATGCGCGACCGCCAGTTGCTCACCCTAAACGAGAAAGAACTGATCGCTCAGGCGCAGGAGATGGCTCGCAAGATTGATGCCTTCCTGATCGAGCGCGAGCAATCGGTGCTTTCCAAGCTGATCGCCCTGGGCGGGTCAATCGAGCAGGAATCCTTCGAGGTGCAAGTAAAGGTCAAAATAACGGAAGCAGACCGCGTGATCCAGGCCTTGAAGCGCCCAGAAATCGAGATCACCGCCTTCAAGCACTATCGTCAATACGATAATTATTTCTTCTTCGATGACCCAGAGCAGGGTCGCTTGCGCTTCCGTGAGGATGATTTGATCAACGAAAAGGGCGAAGTGACCAACGTCCGCACCCGTTTGACCTTGATTGGGCAAAGCCGCGAGGGGAAACTGGAACACGATGTGCTGCTCTCGCGCAGCCGCTTCCTGGCGCCGGCAACGTACACGTTACGTTTCTATCGCGAATACTTCAAGCCAAAGCAGGAAATCTCTTTTGAGAAGGACCGACTGCGCTGGCACATTCGTTATAAAGATACAGAGTTTTTCATCAACCTGGATCGGGTAGAAAAGCCCGATTTGGGTACCTTCCTGGAAATCAAAAGCCGTACCTGGAGCCGCAAGGATGCCGAACGCAAGGCTAGCCTGACCAGTGAATTACTCGCCTTGTTGGGTGCGGAGAACGAGAACACGGTGACGCAAGATTACATCGAGATCGTCACAAAATAAAAAAATGGGGTGGGGACAGGCATGAGCCTTGTGGCAAGACCTCCGGGGTCTTTGTGACCTCGGAGGTCTATAAGTTCGCCTGGAAGTTGAAGTTTCGGGGCAGTGCGCTCCACCTGCTATTCAGGGGCATGCATTTTGCAAGTGCTCTTCAAAAGTCTGTGCAAATTCGTGAAAGCCGGAGCCGTCACAGCGGGCACGGAAGAAGTAATAGGCGGTTTGGGCAGGAAAGGCTACCGCGCGCAGGGCAGTTAGGCCAGGGTTGGAAATAGGGGTGGGCGGTAAGCCCACATAGCGATAGGTGTTGTAGGGAGAATCGATTTGCAAATCGGCTGCGCTGAGCGGGTTGGTCCACCAGGTGTTTTGGGAGGGGTTGTATCCCAGGGCATATTGAACGGTGGGATCGGCATCCAGTTTCATTTGAACGTGCAGGCGATTGAGATAGACGGAGGCGATGAGCGGGGCTTCTTCTTCGCGCACCGCCTCGCGCTGGACGATGGAGGCCAGGGTCACCGCCTGATAGACGCTGAGTCCCTGTTGCTGAAAGCCCTGAAGCAGCTCAGGAGAAAGGTGATAGGTGAAATTGCGTACCAGCTCGACGATCAATTCGGAGGCCGTCATCTGACGGGGCAGAAGATACACATCGGGGTAGAGGAAACCTTCGACGGAGGGCGCGCCGGCTAAAAAGTCGAAGCCGAGAGGAGGAGTCTGCGCGGCGGTAAGAAACGCTTCGGGGGCAATGCCCAGGCCCGAGGTCGGCAGCGAGGCGGCGATTTCTTCCAGCCGCCAGCCGGGGAGAATACCGAAGCGCGCATCTTGGGGGGTCGCATCTTGCAATTGGCGGGCAATCTCGATCATGGAGAGCGCCGGGCTGAGCTGGTATTCGCCCGCTTGAATGGAGGTGTCCATCCCTTTGTAGATCAGATAGTCGCGCATGGCACCGGCGCTCAGGATCAGGCCACTGGATTCCAGGCGAGAAACGATGGTATCCACTGTTTCGCCTGGCTCAATATGGAAGGGTTGAGCGCCCGCCGCGGGCTGGCGAGGCCGGAGGAGCAAATCACCATACCAGAAAAGGTGTAGGGAATATTTGACTTTCGCCGACCAGGCCAGCTGATCTGCCGGGGGACCAAAGCGTTGGGCCACCTGGCGGGGAAGGACGACCAGGATCAGGGCAGCAGCCAGCAAAGCCAGCAAGGCAAAGAAAATGAAAAATCGGCGCATTGGGTTTCAGGGAGAGTGGGTTTGGGAATCCAGATAGGATTGCAGGATGAACACTGCCGCGCCTTCGTCCAGGTGACCGCGGCGCTTTTTGCGCGAGACGCCCAGTTCGATACGGACAGCACGCGCATCCTGCGTGCTCAGGGATTCATCCCAGAGAATGACGGGTAGGGAAGTTTGCGAGCGCAACGCCTCGGCGAAGCGCGCCGCCCGCCGACCGGCCTCATTGGGCTGGCCATCTTCACCGAAGGACTGGCCAACGACGATCAGGCCGACTTCGTGCTCGGCAGCCAGGGCGGCTACTTGAGCAGCGTCGGCCAGCCGCGAGACGTGGCGAATCACCCCCAGGGGACGGGCCAGGGTAGCCGTTGGGTCGCTGATCGCCAGGCCGATGCGTTTTTCACCGTGGTCCACTGCCAGGATTCTCATCACTGCACCTGCACTTCCAGGCGGAAGGGAATAAGCGGCAGCCAGGGCCACCAGGAGGGCGTGAGCCGAATTTCGGGAGGGCGGCGAAAGGGAAAAGCGGCGGCGAGCTGCATTTGTACAACACGGAGCGGACGCCCACGCAGCCGGTTGAGCACCGGAGTCAAATCTGGCTGGCGCACGAGCAGGCGTTTGGCTTCGATGCGCCAACGGGTGAGGCCTTGGGCGTCGGTCGCAGGGTCGCCCAGCGGGCGGAAGGACAGAGTGTCGGGGCGGGCAAGGAAACCAGCCGGACGGGCAGCATCCAGCGATGCGGTGAGCAAGGGCTGCAAGTCTTGTGCCAGAATCACCTGAGCAGCGCACTCCAGGCGCAGGGTGAGGCTCAGCACGGCTGCCGGCTGGTCGGCGGCAGGTGCGAAAGTCTCCTCCAACACCTGAGAAACGCGCAGCGTATCGGGCAAAAATAAATCCCCTTCTCCTAAATTGAGGCGCAACTCATTTTCGGCCTGCTGGAGTAAACGACGGGTAAGCATCTCGCGCAACTTCTGGCGATCGGCCTGGGTTGGGCCTTTGGCCTGGCGCTCCATGCCACCGGCAGTCGGCTCCAGGTTGGAGACCGCGGCAGAAAGCCCTAGCGGGCCTTCGACGGCCTGAATCGCACCGGCCTCGAGGTTCCCGCTAGCGCCAGGCAACAGCGCCTGGATGGGCACTTCCACGATTTGCCCCAGCCCAGCCGGCAAGGTGGCCTCGTGCAGAGTAGCAAAGCGCACCAGCGGCTGGCCCAGCGTTGTCACCACCGTGCCAGCGGGGAGGAAGACCTCGTTTTGCGTCAGGTTGCGAAAGCGAACCACGCCACGCGCCTGGGTTTGGGGGATGGTGATCTGGCCGCTGACGGGCAGGGTCTGCGTGCCGCTGACGATGATGGTGCGCGCTCGACTGGGCACACTCCCGTTCAGCAGGGAGGATTCGAGCGATTCACCCGCCAGGATGGGGAGGACAACCGATTGCTCCTGCTCTTCAGGATACACCACCAGCGCAGCGCGCGGGACGAAGAGGGCGGCTACCGTTAAAACGGCCAATACCCCCACCCCAAAGGCGATCAGACGCACCAACGGCAAAGAGCGCCAGCGTCCCTCTTGCCAACGCGCCTGCTGCAAATGTTGCCGCAGATCGCGACGGGGGGGCCGCCGCGGAGGGTAAAAACGCCGGGGGCGGCGCGCCGGCCACGGGTCCCGTTGCGCTGCGGCCGCCGAATCGAAGACGGGGATGCCCAGCGCCAGGGCCTCGCGGCGCACCCTACGTTGCCGGGTGACCAGTCCCAGTTGGGCGCCGAGGGATTCGGCATGGCGTTGCAACACTTTCAAATCCAGCGGGCGCAGAGAAATTTTTTCGTAGCGCGGCCAGATGAGCAAAATGCGCGGCGTTTTGGCCCACGAAAGGCGATCGCGCAGAGAAATCAGGTCATCGTGTGATTCGATGGTGATGATTTGGGTTTTCATGCCGCATTCCGTTCACCAGCGCCAGGCCGGCGGGGTGAGCAAACGCTCCTTCCACACTGCCTGACCGGTAAGGGTGAAGACCAGCGAGCGCAGGGCGATGAGGGTAAACACAAACAGGCTGAGGGGATACCCAATTGCCCAATAGACAGGGAAACCGAAGCGCTTGTAGGCAATACCCCATAAGAGCAGCGCCTCGCTCGTGGCCAGAACGGCCAGCGAATGAGGGAAAAATTCCAAAGGCATGTGCATAGCACGGGCAACGATGGCGAAAGGCGGCAAGAGAAAGGCCTCTGCCACCCACAACCAGGCGATCAGGTAAAACAAAACGTGGTAATCGAACACGGCAAACACATTTTTCGTAAAGCCCTCTACGGCATCCCAAAAGCCATGATACATGCGGCAGGTCACATGATGGCTGGCATCCATCAAACGCCAGCGAAAGCCGTTTTGGATGATCAACCGGCCCAAAGCGACATCATCCACCACGTTTTGCCGCACAGCACGGTAGGCGCCAATGGCTTCCAGGGCAGTGCGACGGAAGAGCATAAACTGCCCCACACTCACCGAGAGCGCCGACCAGCGCAATTTTTGCACCAGGGCCAGCGGCAGGAACGAAACAATGCCAAAAGCAATGACCGGCACGATCAGGCGTTCGCCCCAGGTGAGCGCCTCTTCATGCGGAAAGGCCGTAACCAGGTCGGCGCGCTCGGCCAAAAGCGCTGCCACACTGTGGCGCAGGGTGTTGGGCGCATGGCGGGTATCGGCATCGGTCAGCAGCAGCAATTCGCCACTGGCGGCCTCCACCAGTTGCTGACAGGCCCAATGTTTGCCCAGCCAGCCAGGCGGCAGCGGAGCCCCCGATAAAACACGCAGATTCTCAAATTCGCCAGCGAGGCGGGCCAGAATGAGAGGCGTCTCATCGGTCGAGTGATCGTTGAGCACAATCACTTCGAAATCAGGATAATCTTGCTGTAAGAGGGAGCGCACGCAGGCCTCGATGTTGGCAGCTTCGTTGCGCGCCGGAATCAAGACCGAAAGGCGCGGCCAATGCTCTGGCTGAGGATACTGGTCAAAGCGGCGTAGGTAGAAGAAGTTAATCACAGCCGTAAGCAACGCCAGGCCGAGAAAGACGACGATAATTTGGGGTTGATGCGACCAGTAAACGCTCACGCCTGCCCTCGCGAAAGGAAGTGAATCACCCAGGTGCGCCAGCGCAACGGGCGGCCCAACTCGCGCCGATGAGTCCAAAAGAGCAAGAGGGTGTTGAGCATAGCAAAGGTCAACAGCCAGTTATCCTCACTGAGGAAAGCAAAGATCATGAGGGCAAACATCCCGGACAAAGCCGCGTAGGCATGTTCGAGTTGTAAGGCCAGCACCGGCAGGGTGAAGGAGGCATAAACGGGAAAGACAATCCAACCGATCAGCGCCAGCCAGACTCCCCCAGAAGCGCCCAGGGCTTTGCCGCCGCGCCAGCCGAGGAAGGGTTGGGTGGCGTGTCCAAGGATGGGTGCCAGGCACACCGACAACAGTCCCCAACCGGAAAGTCCGCTCTGGCGTGCCAGAAAGACAGGAAAAAAGCCCTTGAAAATCTCCAGAGCTACCGCCAGCAGGCCAACTTGCCAACCACCGGCCTTCCAGGCATTGGTACCGCCGGGGTTGCCATCTCCGACATGGCGAATATCGGCACGCGCCAGCGCCTTCCCTACCAGATAGGCAAAGGGAATGCTCCCAACCAGATAGCCAAAGAGGGTCCAGAGCAAAATAGCCATCATCGTTACTCCTTTGTCTGAGATAACCCCAAGGCACGGGCGAGGAGGCAGTGGCACAGCCCTGGTCAGCGCAAGATCCGCACGGGGATAAATCCCCGTGCGGCGTCTACGAACCCCGCTGAAACAGGGTGAGGCGGCTTCCAGCCGCCTTCGTCCCCTCAGCACCAGCAAGAGTTGCAGCAAAACCACCCATCGTCAGGTAGGAGAAATTCGTTACTGCAAGGCAGCCACTTTGGAGGCAATCACGTTGCTGACCTGTTCCAGCATTTCAGCAACCCGGCCAGCATCCGGCAGGCTGCCCTGGGCCAGGTTGGGGCGGCCGCCCCCCTTGCCACCAATGCCAAGAATGAGATCGGCAGCCTTAAAACCTTTTTTGACCAGGTCATCAGTCAGGACAGCAATAACCGTGGTGCCGCTGGCCAGCACCGCTGCGCCGCTTTGTGGATATTTCTGGCGGAATTTGTCGGCCAGCGTGCGCAGAGTGTCTGCATCCACGTTGGGGATTTCAGCCGTGAGCACATGGATTCCAGCCACATTTTGTGTCTGTTCCAGGCGGCCATTGAAGGCAGAGAGAGCCAGCTGGCCACGCAAAGCAGCCAGTTCTTTGCGCAGGGAAGCCACTTCGTCTTGCAAATCTTCCACTTTTTGGAGAACTTCATCCGGCGAGGATTTCAGCGCCGCCGCCACCTGCTTGAGAGTCTTAAAGCGACGAGCGATCAGTGCGTAGGCGCCGCGCCCGGTCACCGCTTCGATGCGACGGATGCCAGCAGCAGCGGAGCCTTCGCTGACGATGATGAACGCGCCCACGTCCGAGGTGCGCTCCAGGTGCGTGCCGCCGCACAATTCATACGAAAATTTGGGCAGGTGCTCCATCACCGCGGTGGGATGAACCGCCATCTCTTCGGGGAAAAGATCGTGATTGGCCGGAGCAATCGTGATCGTGCGCACCGTTTCGCCGTACTTTTCGCCGAAAAGCGCCATCGCCCCTTCGGCAATCGCATCTTCGCGGGACTTCAGGCGGGGCAGCACGTCCATGTCGGCGGCAACCGCCTCGTTGACGATTTTCTCGACGCGCTCCAGCTGCTCGGCGGTCAATGCCTGAGGGTAGGTAAAGTCAAAGCGCAGACGATCGGGGGCGACCAGCGAGCCAGCCTGACGAGCCTGCTCGCCCAGCACCTGGCGCAAGGCAGCATGGAGCAAATGTGTGGCGGTGTGATTACGCATGATGTCATGGCGGCGCACCATGTCCACTTCGGCCAGGCATTTATCACCAACTTTGGGGTGACCAGAGATCACTTCACCCACGTGGACGATCACGCCAGCAGCGGGCTTGCGCATATCGGTCACTTCGATTTCCCAGGCATCCTCGCCACTGGTCAGCGCACGGATTGTGCCGGTATCGCTAACCTGACCGCCAGATTCGAGGTAGAAGCCGGTCTTGGGCAAGATGACTTCGACGGTATCGCCAAAGGAGGCGGAGGAGGCAACTTCACCGTTGACCACCAGGGCCAGCACTTCGCCCATGACCCGTGGGCTGGTGTAGGGATCATATTCCACGCCGTGTTCACCCAATTTCTTTTTCTTCTGAAGGTCTTTCAAAATGCCGGCGAAGAATTCGGCGTCTTCTCCGCCCAGCGGCCCCATGGCTTTGCCGCCTCCGGAGGCCAGGCGATGTTCTTCCATGGCGGCGCGGAAACCGGATTCGTCAATGTCCAGCCCTTGCTCGCGAGCAATATCGCGCGAGATTTCAAAGGGCATGCCGTCGGTGGCGTAGAGGCCAAAGACTTTGCGACCATCCAGGATGGTCTGATGAGCGGTACGAGCCTCATCGAGGAGATTCTGCAATTTGGCGGTAGCCCGCTCAATGGTCCGCGCGAAGCGGACTTCTTCACGAGTGAGGTTATCCAGAATCGTCGAGCGATTCTTTTCCAGCTCGGTGTAAAAGTCGCCATAGGTGGCGATCACCGCTTCGGCGACCTGCGCCAGGAAGGGTTCTTCCAGGCCAAGTTTGGAGCCAAAGCGAGCCGCGCGGCGGATGATCATGCGGCATACATAGTTGCGGCCTGTGTTGCCCGGCACGACGCCATCGGCAATCAGGAAGGCGGCGGCGCGGGTGTGATCGGCGATCACGCGGTAGGGGGTGAAGTTGGCATACATTTCCGCTTCGCTGTGGCCGGTGAGGGCGCGCAAGGTTTCAAGTGAGCGGGCAAAGAGATCGGTTTTGTAGTTGGAGTCGACATCCTGAAGGACCGAGACGATGCGTTCAAAGCCCATGCCGGTATCCACGTGCCTGGATGGGAGGGGTTCGAGGGTTTCGGCATCCAGGCGGTTGTATTGCATGAAGACCAGGTTCCACAGTTCGAGGAAGCGCTTGCATTCGCCATTGACGCGGCAGACGTGGCCGGGCACGTCTTTCATATCACAATATTTTTCGCCGCGATCGTAGTGGATTTCGGAACAGGGGCCGCAGGGGCCGGTTTCGGCCATTTCCCAAAAGTTGTCTTTTCGCCCGAAATAGAGCACGTGATCGGGCTGGAACCCGGGCTGGGCGCGCCAGTATTCGGCGGCCTCTTCATCGGCGGGGATGTTCTTTTCACCCTCGAAGCAAGTAGCCCACAGCCGGTTTTTGTCTAACCCCCAGACTTCGGTGAGCAGTTGCCAGGCCCAGGCAATGGCTTCTTTTTTGTAGTAATCGCCAAACGACCAGTTGCCCAGCATTTCAAAGAAGGTGTGATGGGTATCGTCGCGGCCAACGTCTTCCAGGTCATTGTGCTTGCCGGCCACGCGCATGCACTTTTGGGAGTTGGTGGCACGGGTGTAAGGGCGCTTGTCGGTGCCGAGAAAGACATCTTTGAACTGCACCATGCCCGAATTGGTGAAAAGCAGGGTGGCATCGCCTCCCGGCACAAGGGATGAGGAGGGGACAAAGGTGTGTCCGTTTTTGACGAAGAAGTCGATGAAGGTCTGGCGAATTTCAGCGCCGGTGAATTTTTTGGTCATGCGCACTCCAATCTATAAATGATAGCGTGCTGAATTATACCAAGAGGTCGGCGCATGTGGTTCTGCGCTTTTAGAAGGCAGCCAGGCCATGCAAAACTGAAAAGCAACGTTTCAAAAGTGAAAACGCCAAAGGCGGAGTTGCCCGCTAAAATACACCTTAGACATTATTTGCAATAGCCAACTCCGCATCGAAGGACACGAATAGGGCAAATTTTCTTCGGGAAATTCGTGACAATTCGAGGCAAAAGAGAACTGAGCCTTATTGCAGATAAAGTCTATTGTACAAAAGGTAAGCAGGAAATGGAAAACGAGAAGGATACTTATCGAATTTCCAGCGAGCCTTTCTGGATTTCGACACTTCTGGTGCTCATCATGGCTGCTTTGTTCATCTCAGATAAAATCATTGCCGCTGCGAATCCATGGAAAGGCTTTCTGGCGATCATCCTGGGGGGTGGGGTCTTTTTGGTGTTGCTTTTTTACTGGTTCCGACGCCATTTGCAAGCCATACACGATCTGGAGGAGGCCAAAGAGCGCTTTCAAATTGTCTCTCAGGCAACCAATGATGGGATTTGGGACTGGAACCTGAAAAGCGGGCGCAGTTGGCGCAACCCCGGTTTTGCGCGATTGTTTGGTTATCAGCCAGAACAAATCGTGGACAATGTGGGCTGGTGGGAGGAACGCATTCACCCGGAAGATCGGCAAAAAGTGGTGGAAAGCATTCGCACAGTCATTGAAAACGGCCAGGAAACCTGGCAAGAAGAGTATCGTTTCCGACGAGCAGATGGCACGTATGCACACGTGTTGGATCGCGGTTATCTCATGCGCGATCGACAAGGGAACCCCACCCGTATGTTAGGAGCGATTCTGGACATCACCACCTGGCGAGAGACCGAGGCTGCGCTACGCAGGACCGAAGAGAAATATCGCAGCATCTACGAAAATGCGATCGAAGGAATTTACCAGAGCACACCCGATGGGCGCATCCTCTCAGCAAACCCGGCACTGGCTCGTATGTTCGGGTACGCTTCGCCGGAAGAAATGATCGCCGAGATGAACGACCTGGCAAATCACTTCTACGTCCAACCGGGGCGACGAGCAGAATTTATTCAATTGTTGGAGCAAAAAGGGACATTAACCGGCTTTGAATCAGAAGTATTGCGCAAAGACGGCAGTACCATGTGGATTTCAGAAAATGCCCATGCAGTGCGCGATAGCAACGGGAAGATTCAGTATTACGAAGGCACCATTGAGGATGTTACCGCCCGCAAACAGGCCGAGCAAGAGTTGCAGGATGCCAATCAAAAACAGGCGATTTGGATTCGCGAGTTGGAACGTTACAATCGCGAGGTGGCATTACTACATACAATGAGCGATTCGCTGCAAACCTGCGCCACCCTGGAGGATGCCTATGCCATCCTTGGAGAACAAATGCGTTTGTTGTTCCCCGAAGAAAATGGCATCCTCTACATGCTGGATTCACGCCAGAATTTGCTGGATGCGGTCATTTACTGGGGCGTAGAAATCGCCGAGCCGATGCTCTTCAAGCCCAAAGAATGTTGGGGATTAAAGAAAAAATCCCTCCATGTGGTTGAAAAATGGGCACAACCCCCCGGAAAAGGGACATTAACCTGTCGCCATTTACCCGCCTCCCAGGCGGATGAATATGTCTGTATGCCCTTGATGGCTCAGGGTGAGATCATTGGCCTGCTTCATTTACGAAGGGCAAAAGATTCTACTCCTTCGGAGACAGATGAAGTATGGTTCCCCCCTCACAAACAAGACCTGATTCAAACCGTGGCCAATAGCCTGGCCTTGGTGCTGGCCAACCTGAAATTGCGCGAGGAATTACGCCAGCAATCCATTCGCGACCCGCTGACCGGCCTGTTCAACCGGCGCTACCTGGAAGAATCGCTTGAGCGCGAAATCCATCGGGCTGAGCGGAACAATCACCCTGTGGGAGTGATTATGTTGGACATTGACCACTTCAAGCAGTATAACGATACCTACGGTCATGAGGCTGGCGACATCGTATTACGCGAACTGGGAGCATACCTGGCTTCGCAAATTCGCGCCGGCGATATTGCCTGTCGCTATGGGGGGGAGGAATTTATCCTGATCCTGCCCGAAGCCAGCCTGGAAGTGACAGCCGAACGCGCAGAAAGAATCCGGTTGGGAGCCAGAAAACTGAACATCAAAATCAACAACATCTCTCTGGGCGAGATAACTCTTTCGGTGGGCGTGGCAGCGTTTCCAGAGCATGGTCTTAACGGGGCAAGTGTGATCCGTTCCGCCGACGAGGCTTTGTATCAGGCCAAACAAATGGGACGCAACCGGGTAATAGTGGCACAATCCGATGAACAGGCAGAGTTTCTTGAAAAACAGGGGGCAAACAATCAAGCGGGGGGCGTGCGCGCCTGAGAGTCATCTCAACCCGCTTGAGCGGCGGTCGTAGAACCAGCCGAGGGATTCATCTCCGTGCAGCCCGACACGCAGGGGACAATCCTGCGCGCCTGATAACGCCCCATGTAGCGCTCAAAATTCTGGTATAATCTCTAGCCGTGACTGGTCCTGTGCTGCGGTTTCGGCTGCGACCATGGAGACCTGCAAAATCTCAGAAAGGAATGCATACGTCATGCCATTACCAAAAGAAGTAAAAACGAAAGTTATTCAAGAATTCCACCGTCATGAAAAAGATACTGGCTCACCAGAAGTGCAAATTGCCATCCTGACCAGCCGGATCAATCAGCTCACGGAACATTTGCGAGCCAACAAACATGACGAATCTTGTCGGCGCGGCCTGCTCAAACTGGTCGGTCAACGTCGGCGCTTGCTGGCCTACCTGCGCAAGACAGGTTACCAGCGTTACCTGAGCCTGACCGAGCAGTTGAACCTGCGCCGCAAATAGAAGAGGTAAGCCCGAATGGATGGGCAAAGGCCCATCCATTCACTTTATTCAGGGAGACCGCCCGTCAGGAATTGAATAGTGCTGGCAACCGAATGGCGCTGTTGCCGCCGCTCTTCAGTCCCTGACCAGGCGGGAACCAAATTCAGGCTTGCAACCTCCAGACTCAGACAGCCATGCGGTGAAAGTCAGGGTCTGCCTTTGGCGAGCCAAAAACAGGAGACAAAATGAAACCAGAAGCAAAACGTTATTCAGCAACCGTTGGATCGCGCCTCTTTACCTTCGAGACGGGCAAACTGGCCGGACAGGCCGGTGGTGCGGTCACCTTTGGGACAGGCGAATCGATCATCTTTGCCGCCGCGACCATGGGTGAGGTGCGCGAAGGAATTGACTTTTTCCCCCTTTCAGTCGAATACGAAGAACGCCTATACGCGGGCGGAAAAATCCCCGGGTCGTTCTTCCGACGAGAGGGGCGCCCCAGCACCGAGGCGATTCTCACCGCCCGGCTCACCGACCGCCCCCTGCGTCCGCTCTTTGCCAAGGGGATGCGCAATGAAGTACAAGTGATGATGTTCTCACTTTCGGCAGATAATGAAAACCCCCTGGATATTCTCGCCATCAACGCCGCATCTGCCGCCCTGATGATCTCAGACATTCCCTGGGGAGGGCCGGTCGCGGCCGTACGTGTGGGACGCATCAACGGCGAATTCGTGCTCAACCCCACCTTCTCCGAAATGGAAGCCTCCGACCTCGACTTGCGCCTGGCCGGTACTCGCGAAGCGATTTTGATGGTCGAATGTGGTGCGAACGAGGTGCCCGAAGAGATCATGGTCGCTGCCCTGGAATTTGGGCATCGGGCCATCCAGCCCTTAATCGACGTCCAACTGCAAATGCAGGCCGAAGTGGGCAAACCCAAACGCGAGATTCAATACTTCTTGCCGAGCGAAGAACTGCGCAAGAAGGTACTGGAACGCGTCCAGGGGCCAATGAATGAGCTGCTGGAGCGCCCCCTGACCAAGAACGAGTTTTATGAGGGCATGACTGCCCTCAAAGAACAGGTCGTTGCCGAGTTCACCACTGTTCCCGAAGGTGCTGACCCGGCCGCCTACCCCAGCGTGAGCGAGGTCCAGGAAGCCTTCGATCAGGCCGAGCAGACGATCGTTCGCGAGCGGATTTTGACGTTGGGCAAACGTCCCGACGGCCGCGGCCCGACAGACATCCGCCCCATCTGGTGCGAGGTCAACATCTCGCCGCGCGCCCACGGATCCGGGCTGTTCACCCGCGGCGAGACACAGGTGCTCACCCTGGCTACCCTGGGCACACTGGGCGAAGCGCAAGAAATTGATAGCCTGACGCCTATCGAGACCAAGCGCTATCTGCATCACTACAACTTCCCGCCCTTCTCCACGGGCGAGGTCAAACCGCTGCGGGGACAGAGCCGCCGCGAAGTCGGGCATGGAGCGCTGGCCGAGCGCGCCCTGGAACCGGTGATTCCGCCCGAAAGCACGTTCCCTTACACCCTACGCCTGGTCTCCGAAGTCCTGTCCTCCAATGGCTCGACTTCGATGGCCTCGGTGTGCGGCTCTACGCTGGCGCTCATGGATGCGGGCGTGCCGATCAAAGCACCGGTGGCCGGCGTCGCCATGGGGCTGATCACCGATGCCAGTGGCCGTTATCAGATTCTCACCGACATTCAAGGCACCGAGGATCACCTGGGTGATATGGATTTCAAGGTCGCTGGCACGGCCAAGGGAATCACCGCCCTGCAAATGGACATCAAAATCTCTGGCCTGAGCGCCGAGACCATGCGCCAGGCATTGGAACAAGCACGCGTGGCCCGGCTGGCCATTTTGGAAAAAATGCTGGAAGTCATCCCTGAGCCACGGCCTGAACTCAAGCCGCACGCCCCGCGCATTATCACCGTCAAGATTCCGGTAGATAAAATCGGGGCGTTGATTGGCCCAGGCGGCAAGAACATCCGCGCCCTACAAGAAGAGACTGGCACCAAGATTGACGTGCAAGAAGATGGCACGGTGTACATTGCCGGTACCGAAGGTGTGGGCGCTAAGATCGCCCGTGAGAAAGTGGAAGCCCTCAGCGAAACCGCAATCGTGGGCAACATTTACACTGGCAAGGTCGTGCGCATCACCGACTTCGGCGCCTTTGTCGAAATCCTGCCAGGGGTAGATGGCCTGGTGCACATCTCTCAACTGGATAGCGAACGCGTCAACAAGGTGGAAGATGTGGTCTCCATGGGCGATGAGATCACCGTCATGGTGACCGGCATTGACCCGCAAGGGAAGATTCGCCTTTCGCGCCAGGCAGTGCTGGAAGGCTGGAGCGCCGAAGAAGCCCGCGAACACGATCAGCGCAAGAGCAGCGGAGGCCGTCCCTCCGGCGGTGGACGCCCCGGCGGTGGAGGGGGCGGGCGCGGCGGCGATCGTCACGGCGGTCGCGGCGACCGCAGACACTAACAAAAAAAAACAGTGCGAGAAGAACTCTCGCACTGTTTTTTTAACCGAGGAGAAAGATACAAGCCGTCGCCCCCTGGAAACCCATTCTGGCGGCTTGCCTGGCGGGCAAATGCATTCCCTCACTGAGCAAAGCCGCATCCATCTGGCACAATTCAGGGTGCTTTGCGATGATCGCCGCGTAGGGACAATGGGTCAGCACAATCCGTGGCCCTTCTGCGCCTGCTTCCCAACGAGCATGATAATTGGCCTGATTCAAATGCTCAACCAGGCCTGTCAGGCGCTTTGTCAGTGGCCCCGTAGCCGCCGAAGCCGCAATCGGCTCGGCCAGGCGGCGAGCCAACACCTGCAACGCATCCGAGCGAGCGGCCTCTGGCATCCTCCCCAGCCATTCATCTAAAAGTACACTGGCCAGGGCAGGCAAGTTATTGCCCAGAGTTGCCTGAGCCAGCGAATAGACCTTTTCGGGGCGCCCCCTTTTTTCCCCTTGCCGCAGGGCCAGGACCTCCACCCGGCCATCTGCCAGCAAAATGGACAGGTGATGGCGCACATTCGCCGCGGTCATCTCCAGGGCGCGGGCGATCTCTCGCGCCGAGGCAGAACGATGTTTTTGCAAATACACCAGCACTTTCTGGCGGGCAGTTGTCACAGCCATATCATGATTATAATCACAAATTTATTTTTGAAAATATATTTTTGCATAATTCGATTGACATATCCTTCACAAGAGGGCATAATAACGCCCAGTTTGTTGGATAAACGGGTATGACACTGAATTGGGATTCCACCTACGCCATTGCACTGGCACTCCATCAGCAATATCCCCATATCCGCCTGGAGGAAGTCTCGCTACAACAGATTTACCAATGGACCATCCAACTTCCGGAATTTGAGGATGATCCGTCGCTGTGCAACGACGACATCCTGGCAGCAATCTTTCAAGACTGGTTTGAGGAGACCATTCATGGACAATGAACAACTCAACTTACCGGGCTACGATATTCCAGATGAGATGAAAAACGTGGTGGCTATCACCACCATTGATCGTCTCTACAACTGGGGTCGTCGCTCTTCGGTCTGGCCGATGATGTTCGGTTTGGCCTGTTGCGCCATCGAGATGATCGCCAGCCAGGCCGCCCGCTACGACCTGGCGCGCTTCGGCATGGAAGTCATGCGTCCCAGCCCGCGCCAGAGTGACCTGATGCTCGTTTCTGGCACGGTCACCAAAAAGATGGTGCCCTTCATCGTGCGCCTGTACAATCAGATGCCCGAACCCAAATACGTGGTCGCCATGGGCGCTTGCGCCTCAGGCGGTGGGCCTTTCAAAGAAGGCTACAACGTCGTGGCCGGCATTGACAAATTCCTGCCGGTAGATGTGTACATCCCCGGCTGCCCCCCCACCCCACAGGCGCTCATCGCCGGCCTGATGAAACTGCAAGAAAAGATCGACCGGCAATCCATCCGCGACGTGCGCTGGTATCGCAAAGGCCCCGATTCCGTCGAGATTCCGGTTCCTGTGCTCGGCCCCGATTTGATCGACCTGCGCCGCGTGGAAGAGATCAAAAAGATCGCAGCTGCTCAGGGCGAGGAATAGGAGAAAGCCATGGAAACCACGATTCAAACTCAGACCGTTGATCTGGCCAGCCGTTTCCCCGGCTTTGTCGTCCCCGATACGCGCCCCGGCTACTCCGGCTGGATCGTCGAAAAAGACAAACTCATCGAAGTCGCCACCGCCATTCGCGATGAGTTCGGCTACGACCTGCTCTCCACCGTCACCGGCGTGGACTACCTGCCCGAAGGCAAAATGGAAGTCGTCTATCACGCCTACAAGACCACCGGCGGCCCCGGCCTGGTCTTCAAAGTTCAGGTACCACGCGTTGACCCCATCGAAGTGCCCTCGCTCTACTCCGTCTGGCCAGGCGTCGAATTTCAAGAGCGCGAGGCCTGGGATCTGTTGGGCATCCGCTTCACGGGGCACCCTGATTTGCGCCGCATCTTGATGTGGGAAGGCTTTGAAGGCCACCCCCTGCGCAAGGACTGGAAAGAACCGTTCTACGAAGAAGACGCCAAACCCTTCAAGAGCCGCTGGCCAGAGGGCAAGTTCGTCACCGCCGAAGAGAAAAATCCCTACCACGATAACCTGAAATTCCCCAAAGGTTTCAACCCCGAAACGTGGACGCCGGAGGGGGATTCCATGCTGTATGGCATTCTGGCGCGGCACAGTGAAACCGATGAAAACGGCATCAAAACCGATCACATCATCGTCAACATGGGGCCACAACACCCCTCCACCCATGGCGTTTTCCGCGCCGCCATTCGCCTGGATGGAGAAACCATCGTCGCTCTCAAACCGGTGGTCGGTTACCTGCACCGCAACCACGAAAAAATCGGTGAGCGCAACACCTTCTTGCAAAACATGCCCTTCACCGACCGCCTGGATTACTTCAACTCGATGAGCAACAACTTCGCCTACGCCATCACCGTCGAAAAATTGATGGGCATCCCGGTGGCCGAACGCGCCGAGTACATTCGCGTCATCATGGCTGAACTCAGCCGTATCCAAAACCACATGGTCTTCATCGGCATGTTGCTCAACGATCTGGGCATCATGTACACTCCCGCCCTGTATGCCTTTGAAGAGCGCGAATTGATCCTGGACATCTTCGAGGCCGTCTCCGGCTCGCGCATGATGTGCAATTACTTCCGCTTCGGCGGCGTAGCCCGCGACCTACCCGAAGGCGTGCTGGACAAGATCAAAGACCTGGTCTTCGAGCGCCTGCCCGCAAAAGCGGACGAATTCGATCGCATGTTGACCGATAATGAAGTGTTCGTCTCGCGCATGAAGGGCGTAAAAGTCATTGATGCTGAAACGGCTATCAAGTATTCGATGACCGGCCCGGTGCTGCGTGCTACCGGCGTCCCCTACGACATCCGCCGCGCCGACCCCTACAGCATCTACGACCGCTTCGAGTTCGACGTGGCTGTACGCCACAACGGCGATTTGATGGACAATTACCTGATCCGTTTGGATGAAATCCGCCAATCCTTACGCATCTTGCAACAGGCGGTCAAGCAAATCCCCGAAGGGCCGATCAACACCCAAAAGCCGCAATACCAGGTACGGGTCCCGGCCGGCGAGGCGTATGGGCGTATTGAAGCGCCGAAAGGTGAGCTGGGCTTCTACGTCGTCTCGAACGGGAAGCCGAATCCGTGGCGTTATCACATCCGCACCCCATCGTTCGTCAACATCACCCCCCTCGAGCAAATGTGCCTGGGCGTCAAAATTGCCGATTTTGTGGCGATCCTGGGCGTGATTGACATCGTGCTCGGCGAACTCGACCGGTAAAGGAGAAGGACATGTACGGCAAGGGTATTTTTAAAAGCCTCAGCGTCACGTTCGTGCGCTTCTGGAATACATATTGGGACGACCTCGTCTGGTTCTACCGGCGCATCACCCGCGGCGAGCGGCGTTATTTCTCCCCCGAAGGGATCGCTCACCGCTCCAGCAAAAACGCCCGCGGCATTTTCACGGTGCAATACCCGGAAGAAAAACTGCCCGTCCCCGAAGAATTTCGCTATTTGCCCTTCCTGGTCTATGATGAGGGCGAAAACGGCGAAAAGAACATCCGCTGCACTTCCTGCGGTATTTGCGCCAAGGTTTGCCCGCCGCAATGCATCTGGATCGTCCGCACCAATGACCCGGCCACCGGTCGCCCCATCCCCGCGCCGGCGGAATTCCACATTGACGCCGACATCTGCATGAATTGCGGCCTGTGCGCCGAATACTGCCCCTTCGATGCCATCAAGATGGATCACGACTACGAGGTGGCGTCCTACGGGCGCAACGTTTACAATCTGGAAAAACTGCTGAAACCCGCTTCGTATTACGCCAGCATCCGCCCGCTCAACGCGGCGCGCGAAGATGCTGCCCGGCGGGCCAAAGAAGCTGCCAAAGCTGCTAAAGCCGAAGCCGCGTAGTTTTTTTGACCAGGGAAGTCGAAGCGTCGGCACCTTGAGGCGCTTCGACTTCTTCTCAGCACAAAAACCTATCTTGTAACTCATATTTATCTGATTTGATTGGTAAAAAAACATGACCCCCAAAATTACAAAAGAAACTGTCCTGGCGGCTCTCAGCAAAGTGCAAGAGCCTGAACTGCACAAAGACCTGGTCACGCTCAACATGATCCGCAACCTGGAAGTGGATGGCGGCAAGGTTTCTTTCACCATCATGCTGACCACCCCGGCCTGTCCGCTGGTAGGGCAAATCGAAAAAGAGGCACGCCAGGCCGTGATGGCCCTGGAAGGCGTGGAATCGGTCAACATCAAAATGGATTCGGACGTACCTAACGATGGGCGGATGCGCGGCCTGGTCAATATGCCCATCCGCAATGCCATTGCCATCGGATCGGGCAAAGGCGGGGTTGGGAAAAGCACCGTAGCCGTCAACATTGCCGTAGCCCTGGCTCAAAAAGGCGCTCGCGTCGGCCTGATGGATGCCGACATCTACGGCCCCAATGTCCCCACCATGTTGGGCATTGAAAAACTGCCCCCGCCCCAGGGGAACAAACTCATCCCGGCGCAGGCCTATGACGTCAAAATGATCTCGATGGGCCTGCTGGTCAAACCGGGGCAACCGCTCATCTGGCGCGGCCCCATGCTCAACTCGGCCATCCGCCAGTTCCTGAGCGACGTGGAATGGGGCGAACTCGACTACCTGATCGTCGATCTCCCCCCTGGCACCGGCGACGCTGCCCTCTCCCTGGCCCAGGCCCTTCCCCTGAGCGGCGCAGTGATCGTCACCCTGCCTCAACTGGTCTCCCTGGAAGACGCCAGCCGCGGCCTGCAAATGTTCCGCACCCTGGAAGTTCCCATTTTGGGCATTGTCGAGAACATGTCTTACCTCGAATTGCCCGATGGCACACGCATGGACATCTTCGGCTCCGGCGGCGGCGAGCAGCTGGCCGAAGCCACCCAGGCCTACTTCCTCGGCAAAGTGCCAATTGACCCCTCCGTGCGTCAGGGCGGCGATAGCGGCAAACCCATCGTCGTCTCGCAGCCCGATTCGCCGGCTGCTCAGGCCCTGCGCCAAATCGCCGAAAAAGTCGCGGCCCGCGTCAGCATTGCGGCTATGAGCAACAACAACGTCTTGCCAATCAACATCGTAGAATGACCCCTTCGGCAGGTCAGCAAGCCTGTTTCGAAAGATCAAAACCAGCGCAGCGACCGCTTTCTCTAGCGGTCGCTGCCTGATTTTCCCTTCCCCCCCATTCCCTACGGTATAATTCAGCCCATGCAACCGATCATCGTTGGAATCCGCTTTACTCGTGTTGGAAAGATTTACCATTTTGATGCGACCGCCCTCCCCGACCTGCAAGTCGGCGATCGCGTGATTGTAGATACCGCTCGCGGCAAACACCTCGGCGAAGTCGTTCAGGTCTTTCAAGAACCGCCACCCATCCCCGAAGGCGGCTGGAAACCCGTCGAACGGCGCGCCACCACTCCCGATCTGCTCATGCTGCAACACTGGCAATCGAAGCAAACCGAAGCCATGATCAACTGCCGCGCTCGCGCCGCCGAACTCGGCTTAAGCCAGATCAAAATCGTCGCCGCCGAATACAACTACGATGGCTCGCGCCTGGCCTTCCTCTACAGCACCGACACCGACGAAAAAGTGGACCTGAAATCGCTCAAGCGCGACATGCAGGCCCTCTACCCCAACGCCCAAATCGAAATGCGCCAGATCGGGCCGCGCGACGTGGCCAAAATCCTGGGCGGCATGGGCGCCTGTGGCATCGAAACCCGCTGCTGCTCACGCTTCCTCACTGACTTCAGTCCCATCTCCATCAAAATGGCCAAAGAGCAGGGCATCTCCCTCACCCCCACCGAAATCACCGGCATGTGTGGGCGCCTGCGCTGCTGCCTGATCTACGAATACGAGCAATACGTCGAAGCGCGCAAACACCTGCCCAAACGCAATAAACGCGTCGTCACCCCCAAAGGCGAGGGCAAAGTCGTAGATGTCTTACCCCTGGCCGATAAAGTCATCGTCGCCATCGAAAGCGAAGAACGCACCCAGCACTTCACCTTCAGCCGCGAAGAGATCCAACCCTGGGACGAGCTCGAAGCCCTGCGCCGCAAAGCCAACGAACCCTGCGACCGCCACGAAAATGGCGGCTGCACCTGCGGCAAAGATACACCCTCCAACCCCACCTGAGAGCCTATGGCCAGCGAAACCCTCTCCCCCGGCGTTTGGGATTCCCCCCAAAACATCCTGGTCATCCTCGCTCATCCCGATGACCCCGAATTTTTCTGCGGCGCCACCCTGGCCCGTTGGGCGCGCGCCGGGCATCACATCACCTACTGCTTGCTCACCTGCGGCGATAAAGGCTTCAATGACTCATCGCCAAAAGACCTGACTCCCGACGAATTGTGCCGGATTCGTCACGAAGAACAAAACGCCGCCGCCCAGGTGATCGGCGTCCAGGCGGTTCACTTCCTGGACCAGGCGGATGGCTACCTGATCCCAGACCTGAATCTACGCCGCGAGGTAGTCCGCCAGATTCGGCGCTTCCGCCCCGACGTGCTGGTCACCTGCGACCCTCAAAATCTCTTCGCCACCTACGGCCTGAATCACCCCGATCACCGCGCCGCCGGCCAGGTGGTGCTGGATGCCGTCTTCCCGGCCGCAGGCAATGCCGCCTACTTCCCCGAACTACTGGCCGAAGGTCTCGCCCCGCACATGCCGCGCGAAATCTGGGTCTCGCTCACCAATCAGCCCAACGTCATCCTGGACGTGACCGATACCTGGCCGATCAAACTCGAAGCCCTGCTTTGCCACAAGACCCAAATTGGCGACCCCGAAAAATTCATAGCGCGCATGAAAGCCCGCCGCGCCGAAGATAGTCGCGAAGAAAACCCGCGCTACGAAGAAAAATTCCGCCGCATTGTCTATGGTTAAGAACCCACTGGCTCCTGACAGTTTTCTCTGCAAGGGCCTATGCCAGGACGCGAACTTCACGGCCTGCCCCACCCTGCCCGTGAACACATGCAGCACAACTTTCATCTCTCAGGCAGGGGGGGATGGGGTGTTTGAAGCACCAGACGGACAAGAGCCCCTCTGCCTCCCTCCCACGAAAGCGAATGGAGGCAACCTGTAACCCAACCGATAAAAATTTTTGCTTTCGAAGCGTTTTTCAGTAAATCGCTCCTGATGGCACAAAACTTAGGCTAACCGCGCAAGTCTGATCAAATCTCAAGGAGTATCCCCCATGACCGACTTTCTGGCTCAGGCAAAAGAATGGTTCCCTTACACCCAATCCCTACGACGCGATTTTCACATGCATCCTGAATTGGGTTTTCGCGAAGTACGCACGGCTGGCATCGTCGCGCGCGAGCTTTCTGCCCTCGGCCTGGAAGTAACCAAGGGAATCGGCAAAACCGGTGTGGTCGCCTTGCTGGAGGGCGCTCGTCCCGGCCCGACGGTCTTGATTCGCTTCGATATGGATGCACTCCCCATTCAAGAAGAGACCGGCGCAGAATATGCCTCGCAAAATGCGGGGGTGATGCACGCCTGCGGCCATGATGGTCACACCGCCATCGGCCTGACCGTGGCCAAAATGCTCCATGAACAGCGCGAACAACTGGCCGGGACGGTCAAATTCGTCTTTCAGCCCTCTGAGGAAATGGTGGGAGAAGAAGGCATGGGCGGCGCTGAAATGATGATACGCGATGGCGTGCTGAGCAACCCCCGCCCCGATTACGCCCTGGCCCTGCATTTGTGGAACGAACAACCCCTCGGCTGGGTGGGAGTAGCCGCCGGGCCAGTGATGGCCGGCGCTGAGCAATTTAAAATTCACCTGACGGGCAAAGGTGGGCATGCTGCCGCCCCTCACATGAACATTGATCCCATTGTGGCTGCGGCACAGATCATCACGGCCTTGCAAAGCATCACCGCGCGCAATGTGGCCCCCTTGCAGGCCGCGGTGGTCAGCGTGACAACGATTCACGCCGGCGAAGCGTTCAACGTCATCCCCCAGACTCTGGAAATGAGTGGCACAATCCGCACTTTTGACCTGGCAGTGCGCGAAAAGGTGCTACAGCGCTTCACGGAGATCATTCAGGGGGTGGGGGCCGCTATGGGTTGTGCTGTCCAGCTCGAAGTCCAGCGGGTGACGCCGGCGGTGATTAACGATGCGGGGGTAGCCAGGCGGGTTCAGGAGGTGGCGCGTCGCCTGTTGCCCGAAAGTCAATTAGATACCTCCGCTTATCTCACCATGGGTGCGGAGGATATGGCCTTTATGCTCGAACAGGTGCCCGGTTGTTATTTCTTCATCGGCTCGGCCGACCATGAGAAGGGCCTGGATTACGGTCATCATCACCCCAAATTTGATTTCAACGAAGAGGCGCTGTTGCGCGGCGCGGCGCTGATGGCCGCGGCGGTGACAGACCTGTTGAGTGGTCATTCGCCGCTGGCTGGCGAGACGAAAATATAACGGGCAGCCACAAACCCCAGCGTCACCGCTTGCCCATTGACTTCAAGGGTGATGGTCTGATTGAACGGCAGCACTTCGCGCACTTTGGCCTGCACACCGGGGAGGATTTTGTTGTTTTCTAAAAAGGCCAGCAATTCCAGGTTCTGCTCTGCGATTTCATGAATGCGCCGGATGATGATGTTTTCATGGGGCGCGATGCTGGTCAGCGGTAACCAGGCGGCTACCGCTTCTTCCTGACCGGGGAGGGGGTTGCCGTGGGGGCAGGTGATGGGCCGCCCCAGTTCTTCGAAAAGGGCGGCTTCGGCCTCAGCGGAAATCGCGTGTTCCAGGTTATGAGCCTCCTGGTGCAACTTTGACCAGGGAAGCATACGGAGCATCATCCATTCCATCAGCATGTGACGGCGCATGACCGTGCGCGCCAGGTCCCAGCCGCGTTCGGTCAGGTGCGTGCC
Source organism: Anaerolineales bacterium (assembly GCA_034433385.1). GTDB lineage: Bacteria > Chloroflexota > Anaerolineae > Anaerolineales > Villigracilaceae > DAOUAN01. The sequence continues at coordinate 25,482 of DAOUAN010000093.1, forward strand.
GCTCTCATCTATGCGGATCAGGCCATCGCGCGCCATGCGCTTGAGGGTGTTGGTCACTGTAGGCGGGGTGACATTGAGCAACTCGGCCAGGTGTGCGCCGATGATGGGCTCGTTGTCACGCTCCAGCACATAGATCATGGAAAGATAGTCTTCAATGGTGGCGCTCAGCCGGGGGTGTGAATCGAGGACATTTGTCATTGAAAAATCCCTGATTTTTTCTTATACTAATTAAAAAAATTAGCATATACTAACGTCAAACGTTGGGCAAATCCATTATAAAACAAGATGAAGAAGATGATGCAAAAATCAAACTCGATTACGCTGGCCGACCTGATGCCAGGTGAATGGGGCACGGTGCGCCGCCTGGATGGTGGGCGAGCGGTGTTGAATCGCCTGGTATCCCTGGGAGTGACTCCTGGGGCGCGGGTGAGCATGGCACAAAACTACGGGCGCGGACCGCTCATTATCACTGTGCGCGGCACGCGGCTGGCGTTGGGCCGCGGCGAAGCCGAAAAAATTCTGGTCGAACGGATTTTAGAATGAGTCATTGCCATTCCACCGAGATTAGCACTCCTGCTCCAACATTTTCTCAAGATGAAAAAGTGCCTTTGATTGCCCTGGCCGGGCAACCTAATGTGGGGAAATCTACCCTTTTCAATCTTTTCACCGGCTTGAATCAACACGTGGGCAACTGGCCCGGAAAGACCATCGAACGGCGTGAAGGAACATTTCGCCTGGGCGAATTGACCTGTCGCATAGTAGATTTGCCCGGCACTTATAGCCTGACGGCCAACTCACCAGAAGAAATCATTGCCCGTGAGTTTATTTTGCAGGAACGACCCGATGTGGTCATTGCCGTGGTCAATGCCGCCAGCCTGGAACACAGCCTGTACCTTGTCTCTGAGCTGGTCAGCCTGCCAGCGCCGCTCATTGTAGCCTTGAACATGATGGATGTCGCCGCGCAGGAGGGTTTGCAGGTAGAGCCAGCCGTCTTGCAAGCAGCGCTGGGGGTACCGGTTGTGCCCATCACCGCCCGCCATGGGGCCGGTCTGGAAGAACTTGCCCGGACGATGGAGGACATCCTGGCAGGGCGCCTGACGCCCAAGCCGGCCATCCCGGCCATTCGCGCCGATCATCGCCTGGTGCTGGCTGAAATCGTCCACCACATCGCCGAATTTGTCCCGCCGCCTTATCCCGTCGAATGGGTGGCCCTGAAATTGCTCGAAGGGGATGCCGAAATCACGCAGCGGATGCAATCCTCCTTGCCTGCGGAAACCTGGCAAACGGTCTATCAAATTCTCCGCCAGCATGAGGACGCCTTGCTGGCCATTGCTTCGGGGCGCTACGAATGGATCGGGCGCATGGTTCGGGCTGCAGTGGTGCGACCTGCCCTGGGTCAAATCGGCTGGACGCAGCGGCTGGATCGCTGGGCTACCCATCCTTTTTGGGGACTGGTGATCCTGGCAGGCGTACTGGGGCTGGTCTTCTGGCTGACTTTTACCATTGGCTCGCCCATCCAGGGGTGGATCGAAACACAGGTAATCGCTCAGGTGGCCGGCCTGACTTCGCAGGCGCTGCAAGACGTTCCGTTTTGGGTGCGCGGCCTGATCGTGGATGGCATCATCGGCGGGGCAGGTGCAGTGATCACCTTTTTGCCCATCATGGTGATTTTCTTTGCCATCTTCGCCCTGCTGGAGGACACCGGTTATATGGCCCGCGCCGCCTATGTGATGGACAACGCCATGCACCTGATGGGGTTACACGGCAAATCCTTTTTGCCGCTGTTTTTGGGCTTTGGCTGCAACGTGCCCGCCGTTTTGGGCACACGGGTGATCGACTCGTGGCCAGCGCGCCTGCTGACCATCCTGATCGCTCCGCTCGTACCGTGCACCGCCCGCATGGCCGTAGTCGCTTTTCTGGCCTCAGCATTCTTTGGCCCACGCGCCCTGCTCATCTCCTGGATCTTGATTCTGATTTCAATCAGCACCTTGATCGCCAGCGGAACGCTGCTCAACCGCTTGCTCTTCAAAGGCCAGCGTTCGGCCTTTATCATGGAAATGCCGCTCTATCATATCCCCAACGCGCCCACCATCGGCCTGGCTGTGTGGCAGCATTCGCTGGCCTTCTTGAAAAAAGCCGGCACAAACATCCTGGCCATGTCACTGGTGGTGTGGGCACTTTCGGTGTTGCCCGGCGGAGATTTAAACCACAGTTTCCTGGCGCAACTGGGCAAAGCCCTGGAACCCATTGGCCGCTGGATGGGCCTGGACTGGCGTCTCGCCGTGGCCCTGATCACCAGCTTCCCGGCCAAAGAAAACGCCATTGCCACCCTGGGAGTGCTCTTCGGCAGTGACCCGCAGGCCGGCCTGGCCCAAAGGCTCATCACCACCTTTTCCCCCGCCACGGCTTTATCTTTCCTCGTCGTGACCATGCTCTTCATCCCCTGCATGGCCACCGTTGCCGTGATGCGCCAGGAGACGCGTTCGTGGCGCTGGACTCTGTTCAATCTGGTCATGTTCCTCGCCATTTCGATCACCGCCGGCAGTATCGTCTATCATCTGGCGTTGTGGGCAGGATGGTAACCATGCTGGAACGACTCTTGCAAGAAATTCGGGTAGGCGGAACACTCGAAATCGAGACGCTGGCCGTGCGCCTGGGGACCTCACCACATCTGGTCAAAGCCATGCTCGACCATCTGCAACGCGCCGGTTACCTGCAAGCCTACACTTCAACTTGCAGCACCGCATGCAATGGCTGCTCTCTGCAAAGCACCTGCACCCTTCAGAAGAATGGCAAACCCAAACTCTGGCAGGACATTTCATAGCAACACAAAAAAGAGACGCCTTACGGCGTCTCTGCATTTATCGCACCCGCACTTTTGGCCTCGCGTCGTGCCTTCCACCATTCCACGAAAATCGGCACAACCGAAATCAGAATAATGGCAATGATCACGAATTCGAAATTGTGCTTGATGAAAGGGATATTGCCAAAGAAATAACCCGCAAAGGTAAACAGAGCCACCCAGGTAATCCCCCCCACAAAGTTATAGGTGATGAAATACGCATAAGACATATGCCCGATTCCCGCCACAAACGGCGCAAACGTCCGCACAATGGGCACAAAACGAGCCAGGAAAATCGTCTTGCCGCCGTGTTTTTCAAAAAAGGCATGAGTCTTATCCAGATATTCCCGTTTGATCCACTTGATCTGATACGCCCGATCGCCCAGGTAATGACCAATCCAGTAATTGACCGTATCCCCTAAAATCGCCGCCCCCATCAACAGAAAGGCTACGAAATACACATTCAATGAGCCGATCGCCGCGAACGTCCCGGCGGCAAAGAGCAACGAATCGCCAGGCAAAAACGGCGTGACCACAAAGCCCGTCTCCATAAAAATCACGAAAAACAAAATGCCATACGTCCAGCCGCCGTATTGAGAAATGACATCAGCCAGATATTGATCCAGGTGCAAAAACAGATTAAGCAAAAAAGTCAACCACTCCATCACATCACTCCTTGAATAGGCGCAAATTATACTCTGATTTTATCTCAACTCATTTTTACTACACGAAATCCTATTCGATGATTCCCCCGCCGACGACCTCCTCCCCCACATAGAAAACCGCCGCCTGTCCCGCGGTCACATCCCGTACTGGCACATCAAACCGGACCCGTACCCGGCTCCCGTTATCGAGAGGCGTCACTTCCGCCCAGGCCGGGCGCGCCGTATAGCGGATCTTCACCTCGGCACGAAAAGGCCGCTCAGCGGCCTCTCCGCTCACCCAGTTCACCTGCCGCGCCGTCAATTCGCTTTGTCCAAGTTCCTCTGCAGTGCCAACGATCAACGCATTCTCAGCTGCGTTCTTGCCCAGCACGTAAAGCGGCACGGGCGAAGCAACACCCAACCCTTTGCGCTGGCCGATCGTATAGTTGGGCAACCCCTGATGCTGACCAATCACCTGGCCATCCCGGCGCATAATCGGGCCGGGCTTGAGCATCTCGGCGGCATGGCGCTGCAAAAAATTACGGTAATCCTCCCCCGCCAGAAAACACAAATCCTGACTGTCGCGGCGAGAAGCAGTCGGCAGCCCCCACTCCGCGGCCATGCGGCGAATCTCCGTCTTAGGATAATCGCCCACCGGGAAAAGCGCTCGCCGCAACTGCTCCTGGCGCAACACATGCAAAACATACGATTGATCCTTAGACGGATCAACCGCTCTCAACAACACCACTCTGCCATCTTCTTCTTTCCGCCGCACATAATGGCCGGTAGCCATGAACTCTGCCCCCAGGGCCAGGGCATGCTCCAACAAAAACGTCCAGCGAATTTGCCGGTTACAGAGCAAGCAAGGGTTGGGCGTCTCCCCGCGGCCATAGCCATCGAGAAAATACTGCACAACAGTTTTGCGGAACACCTCTTTGGCATCTATTACATAAAACGGAATATCCAGCCGGGCAGCCACCCGCCGCGCCTGTGCCATCGAATCGGGCGTACAACAGCGATTGGAATCTTCCTTCCCCGGCTCCGACCACAAACGGAGCATCATTCCAATCACCTCATAGCCCTGCTGTTTGAGCAGCGCCGCGGCAACAGAGGAATCTACCCCTCCAGACATGGCAACAACGACTTTCGTCACTTCAACCGCCTTGCCTTTTCAACGATTGCGGGCAATGCCTTCAAAAACAAATCCACCTGTTCCGGCGTGGTATCTTTACCCAACGTCACGCGCAACGAACCCAGCGCCCATTCGCGGGAAAACCCCAGCGAGGTCACCACCTCACTGGGTTCAGGGTTACCCGTCTTGCAAGCCGAGCCGGAGGAACAGGCAAAACCCTCCGCATCGAGCAACTGCAACAACAAATTGCCATCCACATCCTTAAACACAAACGAGGCGTGATTGGGCAATCGTTCCACGGGATGACCGGTCAACTGCGCCTCCGGGATTTCCTCCAGCACGCGGCCGATGATTTGATCGCGCAACGGGCGGACATGAGCAATACGCGTCTCGCGCTCTTCCTTCGCCAGACGCAACGCCTCCGCAAAGCCAACGATGTACGGGACATTGTGCGTCCCGGCACGCAGACCAAACTCCTGCCCACCGCCGCTCTGGCTGGGGACAAGCGTCGTCCCTTTGCGAACGTACAGCGCCCCCACACCTTTGGGGCCGTAGAATTTGTGCCCACCGAGGGCAAGCAAATCCACGCCCAGCTTTTGCACGTCCACATCCAGGTACGCCGCGGCCTGCACAGCATCCGTGTGGAAGAGCACGCCGCGCCCCCGGCAAAGGCGGGCGATCTCAGCAATGGGGTTGATCGTGCCAATCTCATTGTTGGCAAACATCACTGAGACCAGGGCGGTATGCTCACGCAAAGCCCCTTCCACTACCTCTGGCCTGACCTGCCCACACGCATCCACGTTCAGCCATTCCACCTGAACGCCAAAAAATCTCTCCAGGTGCTCTGCCGTTTTGCTCACCGCGTGATGCTCGGCACGCGAGGTCAGCAACCAGGTACGGCCCTGCTCTCGCCCTGCCAGCATCGCCCCGCGCAAAGCCAGGTTATCCGCCTCCGAACCGCACGAAGTGAAAACAATTTCCTCAGGCCGGCAGTTCAATACCGCGGCGACCTTTTCTCGGGCTTCTTCCACCGCGGCTTCGGCCTTTTGCCCAAAGCGATGAACAGAAGATGGATTGCCAAATGTCTCACTGAAATAAGGCAACATGGCCTCCAGCACACGGCGATCCACAGGTGTGGTAGCAGCATAATCCAGATAAATCATGGCAGGAATTATAGCATGGGCCATGGGTTATAATTCCAACGACATTTTTTCCACAAGGAGCCAGTATGACCTACCAGATCAAATTTGGCACGGATGGCTGGCGTGGCGTCATCGCCGAAGATTACACCTTCGACAATGTCCGGCGCGCGGCCCAGGGCTTTGCCAATTACTTACTGAAACAGGGCAAAAAAGACGAATGGGTGGTCGTTGGCCACGATAAGCGCTTCCACTCCGAAAATTTTGCTGCTGCCGTGGCCGAAGTGCTGGCCGGCAATGGCCTGCGCGTGTACCTGACCCAGGAGGCCACTCCCACCCCGGTCATCGCCTACGCGGTAGTAGATAAAAAAGCCACTGGGGCAGTCAACATCACCGCCAGCCACAACCCCCCCACCGACAACGGCTTCAAAGTCCGCAACGAAACGGGGGGAGCGATCGACCCCGAGGGGTTGAAAGAAATCGAGGCCGGAATCCCCGCCTCCATCCAGGAGGTGAAGCGCATCGCCTACGCCGAGGCCGAGCAGGCCGGGCGGATCGTCAAATTCGACGCGGCAACGCCCTACATCGAACATCTCACCCGCGATGGCCTGATCGACCTGCAACCCATCAAAGACGCCGGCCTGACCGTCGTTGTGGACGCCATGTGGGGCAATGGCGCTGGCTGGTTCACCCGCCTGCTTGCGGGCGGCAAAACCAAAGTCATTGAGATTCACAACACGCGCAACCCCATCTTCCCCGAAATGAAGCGCCCCGAACCGATTCGCCCCAACATTGATGTTGGCCTGCAAGCCACCCGCCAGCATCACGCCGACGTGCTCCTGATCACCGATGGCGACGCCGACCGCTGTGGTATTGGCGATGAAAACGGCGAATTCATCAACCAACTGCGCGTTTACGCCCTGCTGGCCTACTACCTGCTCGAAATTCGCGGCCAGCGCGGCCCTATTGTCAAAACCCTGTCCACTACCACCATGCTCAACAAACTGGGCGAACTCTATGGCGTGCCCGTTTACGAGACCGGCGTCGGCTTCAAATACGTAGCCCCCAAAATGCTCGAAACCAACGCCCTCATCGGTGGCGAAGAAAGCGGCGGCTACGCCTTCCGCGGCAACGTCCCGGAGCGCGATGGTATCCTGGCTGGCCTCTACATGCTCGACTTCATGGTGCGCACCGGCAAAAAACCGACCGAACTATTACAAATGCTCTTCGAAAAAGTCGGCGGCGAATATTTCTACGACCGCATTGACAGCCCCTTCCGTGGCGATCGCACCGCCCGCGAGCAAATCATCCTCAACGCCAAACCACAAACCATCGGCGGGCTAAAAGTGACCGAGCTCATCACCGTGGATGGCTTCCAGTTCAAACTCGAAGACGGCGGCTGGATGCTCATCCGCTTCAGCGGCACCGAACCCATCCTGCGCGTCTACTGCGAAACCCGCCACGGCGACAAAGTCAAAGCCATCCTCGAAGACGGCCTGCGGATCGCAGGCGTCCGCTAACCCTCAAGACGGCGGCCATTCCCCGGCCGCCGTTTTTCCTTGCCATAAACAGGAGAAATTATACCCAAACGATAGGAAACTTCGCATATAACGCTCTCCCCAATAACAGGTATAATTCCCCCGCTTGTTCTAGCCATGATCCTGACCGATACGCACTGTCACCTGGATTTTGAAAAATTCGACCCCGACCGCGAGGCCGTCATCGAGCGCGCCCGCTCCGTCGGCCTGATCCGCATTCTCATTCCGGCTCTTCACTGGAACTCCAGCCTGGCCGCCGTTAAATGGGCCGAATCTCACCCCATGCTGTTTGCCGCCATCGGCTTCCACCCGACCGAGCTGGAGCAATGGGACGATTCCTCCCTTGAACAGCTCAGCCAACTGGCAAGCACCTCCCCCAAAGTCATTGCCATTGGCGAAATCGGCCTGGACTATTATTGGGTAAGTGACCCCGAACAGCAAGCCCGCCAACGGCAAATCTTCAGAGCGCAGCTAGAACTGGCCCGTCAGGTGAACAAACCCGTCATCATCCACATGCGCGAGGCAAACGATGCCTGGTCTGGCCCAGCCTCAGCCGACCTGCTGGCCATCCTGAGCGAATGGCATGCCCGCCTGCTCACCGAGAAACACCCCCTGGCACAGGCGCCAGGCGTCCTTCATTCCTTCAACGGCAATCTGGAAACCGCCCAAAAAGCCCTTTCTATGAACTTCTACATCGGCATCACCGGCCCGGTGACGTATAAAAACGCCGAACAAAAACGTCAAATGATTGCCCAACTCCCTCTCGAACGCTTGCTCCTTGAAACCGATGCCCCCTTTCTTACCCCTGTCCCCCATCGCGGCAAGCGCAATGAACCTGCCTACGTTCGTCATATTGCTGATAAAATAGCAGAAATCCATTCCAAACACCCCGAGGAGGTCGCGGCCATTACCAGCATGAACGCCACGCGACTCTTCGCCTGGGGAGAGTGACTTGAGCACGGTATCTTTTCTTACACCTATACAAGAACACATTCGACTGGTCGAAGAACGCATGCGTGGTCAGGCCGACGAAAGTCACCCCGACCTGCGCGCCGCCCTCGAGCACCTGCTTTCCGCCGGCGGCAAACGGATTCGCCCCACCATCAGTTTACTGGTCGGCACCATGCTTGGCGCCGAGTTGGAACGCCTGGTGACCCTGGGAGCAGCCATTGAGCTACTGCACACTGCCACCCTGGTGCACGATGACCTGATCGATGGCGCCCTGCTGCGGCGCGGCATCCCCACACTCAACTCGCGCTGGTCTCCACCTGCCACCGTCCTGACCGGTGATTTCCTCTTCGCCCGCGCCGCCAAACTTGCCGCCGAGACCGATCACCTGCCCCTGATGAAATACTTTGCCGAAACCCTGGCCGTGATCGTCAACGGCGAGTTGACTCAAATGTTCTCCAGCCGCGGCATTGTCGACCGGCAAAATTACTATCAGCGCATCTACGCCAAGACCGCATCCCTCTTTGAACTCACCGCCAGCGCCGCCGCCATGCTCAGCCCAGTGGACGAAAGCACAATCGAAGCCATGCGCGATTTTGGCTATCATCTCGGCATGGCCTTCCAAATCGTAGATGACATCCTGGATTTCACCGGCGAGCAGACAAAAGTAGGCAAACCGGTCGGCTCCGACCTGCTCAACGGCCTGGTCACCCTGCCCGCCATCTACTACGCCGAAAACAACCCCCAGGACGAAGACATTTGCTCCCTGCCCGAAGGCGGCTGGACCAACACCCCGCGCATGAATCGTCTGATCGAAAACATCCGCCAAAGCAACGCCATCCAGCAATCCATGCAAGAGGCCGAACATTTTGTCCAGCGCGCCCTGAGCCACCTTGAAGTCCTTCCTCTCAGCACGGAGCGGCAGGCTTTGGAGAACCTGGCAAAATATATCGTTGACCGCCGAGTGTAATCATGGTCAATCCGCGTAAACCCTTTCGCCTGAATGTTGGCTTCATCATCAGCGCGGAAGTCGGCTACAACCACGACTTCCCTTTTGAGTTTGATGAAATTCAAATGGCCGACGATCTGACCCTTTACCACTTTGCCGGCCTGGCAAACATCGGGCGCACCCCGCAGGGTCTGATCGTCCAGGGAGATTTCACCAGCGAGATCACCCTCGAATGCGTCCGCTGTTTGAGTGAATTTCGACAAGTCATCCACTGGCATCTGACCGAATTGTATGCCTTCAGCCAGCGCTCCGTTAGCGAATCGGGCCTGATCCTGCCAGAAGACGCCCACATTGATTTGCAACCCCTCTTACGTGAGTACGCCCTGCTCGAAGTCCCCATCAACCCCATCTGCAAGCCCACCTGCAAAGGATTGTGCCCGGTCTGCGGCGAAAACCTGAACGAGCACGACTGCGGACATCGCCCCAGGCAAGACGACTCTCCCTTCGCGGCGCTAAAAGACCTCTTCTGATGCTGACATAACAGGAAGGCAATATGGTACAGAAACGTCAACAAGCCGCTCTCGAGCTCCTGCTGGAAAAAGCGGATGTTCAGGGGTATGTAACCACCGACGATCTGATGGAAGCCTTCCCTCATGTCAATCAGCATAGTGAACAGTTTCACGCGCTCTTGCTCACCCTGCGCCAGCGCGGCGTGGATGTGCTGGACACGAGCGACGACGATCCCCTTGGCGAATCCCCCGAAGCGGCCCCTCTGGATTCCGACTATGAGACCATCCTGGACGAATCTTCCAGCGGCGAAGACCCCGTCAGTCTGTACCTGAAAGAGATGTCGCGCGTCCCGTTGCTCACCGCGGAAGAAGAACTCGACCTGGCTATCCGCATTGAAAACGGACGACGCGCCCGCAACGAATTGACCAAGCTCAATGGGCGCGGCCGCGCCAGCACCCGGCGGCGACTGGAAACGCTCGTACAAGATGGCATTCAAGCTCGCGAACACCTCATCAAAGCCAACACCCGTCTGGTAGTTAGCATTGCCAAACGCTACATGGGCCGCGGCGTTGCCTTCCTCGATCTGATTCAAGAAGGCAACCTAGGCCTGATGAAAGCCATTGAAAAATACGACTACAAACGCGGTTTTCGCTTCTCCACCTACGCCACCTGGTGGATCCGCCAGACCATCACCCGCGCCATCGCCGATCAGGCGCGCACCATCCGCATCCCAGTGCACATGAGCGATCGCATCCGCCAAATGTATAAAGCCACCCACAAACTGGAACAACAACTGGGCCGTCAGCCGACCATCGAAGAGCTGGCCGCCGAGATCGGCCTGAGCGTGCGAAAACTACAATGGATTATGAAAGTCTCCTGGCTGCCCCTCTCCCTGGAAAGCCCGGTCGGCGATGACGAAGAATCTGAATTGGGGCAATTCATCGAGGACGAGATCAACCCCACCCCCATGCAAAGCGCCTATGAATCTATGCTCAAGGACAAACTCGAAGAGGTGCTTTCTACGCTTTCGCCGCGCGAGGCGCGCATCCTGCGGCTGCGCTTTGGCCTGGATGACGGCAAGATGTATACCCTGGAAGAAGTGGGACAAAAATTCGGCCTGACGCGCGAACGTATCCGTCAAATTGAAGGCAAAGCCTTGCGTCGCCTACGTCACCCCCGCCGGGCACGCGAATTGAAGGATTATTTATAACCGCTATTGACAAACTTCTCCCGCCGCGTCTAAAATTCAAAGTATGAAGACCAGCCCTGCCCTCCCAATGGTGACAATGACCATGTCCATGTCCATGGAAATTTCCCTGCGCGCGCGGGTGGCACGCTCGTAACGATCGCAAGCAATCACGGGCCGTCCATCTCGCGGACGGCCTTTTTATTTATCCTATATCCCCACAGAAAAAATGGAGGCCTCCATGCCCGAAAACATACTCGTCGCCGTTGCCTGGCCCTATGCCAACGCCGAAATCCACGTAGGGAACCTGACGGGTTCCCACCTGCCCGGCGATATTGTGGCACGTTACCACCGCCTGAAAGGGAACCGCGTCCTGATGATCACCGGCACCGATTCGCACGGTACACCCGTCACCATGAGCGCGGATAAACTCGGCAAATCGGTCGAAGAAGTGTACAAATTCTATCATCAGGGGTTCCTGGACTTGTTCCAGAAAATCGGCATCACCTATGACCTGTACACCTCCACCCACACCGAAAATCACTTCAAAGTCTCGCAGGCCATGTTCCTCGCCCTGCAGAAAAACGGCTACCTTTTCACGCAGGTAGAGCCACAATGGTATTCTCCGGGGCTCCAACGCTTCCTGCCCGATCGTTACGTGGAGGGCACCTGCTACATCTGCGGCTACGAAGGCGCCCGTTCCGATCAATGCGATAAGTGCGGTAACGTACTCGACCCGACCAAACTGATCAACCCACGCTCAAAGGTAACGGGTGACACCTCCTCGCCTGAGCTGCGCGAGACCGAACACTTTTACATTGATTTTTCCAAACTTGAACCGGAAGTCAAAAAATTCCTCAAAGAACGCGCCGAGCACATGCGCGATACCGTCATCGGCGAATCGTTGAGAAAAATCGAAGCCGAGGGCCTCAAACCGCGCGCTATCACTCGCGACCTGGATTGGGGCATCCCCGTGCCAATCGCTGGCTGGGAAGGCAAATGCCTCTACGTCTGGTTCGAAGCCGTCATCGGCTACCTCTCCGCACCGATTGAATGGGCGCAACTGATCGGTCAAAAAGACGCCTGGCGCGAGTGGTGGGTCAACCCTGAAGCGAAACAATTCTACTTCATTGGTAAAGACAACATCTTCTTCCACACCTCCCTATGGCCCGCCGAGCTGATGGGCGTAGGGGAAGAGTTTGGCAAAATCTTCAGCGGCGAGCCTTACACCTTGACGCTGCCATACGATGTGCCTGCCAACCAATTCATGAACCTGGAAGGACAGAAGATCAGCGGCTCGCGCAACTGGGCCGTATGGGGCCGCGACGCTCTCACCCGCTATGACCCCGATGCCTTGCGCTACTACCTGACCGTCAACATGCCAGAGATGAAAGATAGCGACTGGGACTGGGCTGACTTTGTAGCCCGCAACAACAACGAACTGGTTGCTACCTGGGGAAACCTGGCCAACCGCGTTCTTTCGTTTGCTTACAAACACTGGGAGGGGCACGTCCCCGACGTGGATCTCACCTCGCTTCGCCCCGCCGACCGGGAGCTGCTCGCCGCGATCGAAAACGGCTTCCACACCGTTGGCGCTGAGATCGAAGCCGTACATCTGCGCTCGGCGATCGCTGAAGCGATGAAACTGGCCACGCTGGTCAACCAATATCTCGACATCCAGGCGCCCTGGTCGGCCATCAAAACCGATAAAACGGAAGCCGCCAAAACCATCTACACCGCCCTGCGCGCCATTGACTCGCTCAAAATCATTTTTGCCCCCTTCTTGCCGTTCACTTCCCAAAAATTGCACGGCTTTTTCGGCTATGAAACACCCCTCTTCGGCGAACAGTACACCCAAACCGTTCAGGATGCCCTCGGCGAACACACGGTCTTACGCTATAGAGGGGTGAACGGCGTGCAATGGGAACCCAGCAAACTACAACCCGGTCAAAAGCTCAGCCAGCCGACGCCGT
>DAOUAN010000094.1:0-16588 GCA_034433385.1 Anaerolineales bacterium
CCCCCAGGGCAATGTGGACGAGAATGTGTTTGCGTATTCCAATCGCCTGGGGGAGGAGCGTGCTCTGGTGATTTATCACAACAAATTTGCCGAGACGCAGGGCTGGATCCGTCTTTCTGCTGCCTCGCTGGAAAAGAGCACGGGGTGGTTACGCCAAAAATCTCTGGGTGAGGCGTTGCAACTCCCTCATCAGGGATATGCCATCGTGCGCGATTACGTCACCCACCTGGAAAGGATGTTTTCCTGCCAGGAACTGTGGGAAAAGGGACTGTTTGCCGAATTGAAGGCGTATGAGTGCCATGTCTGGCTGGATTGGCGCTTTGTGGAGGGCGAAAAATGGCGGACGGTGTATGAGGCGCTCAATGGCGCGGCTGTAGAATCGGTGCAGGTCAAGTATGTGGAGATGTTTGCCGCCCCCGAAGCGGAAGCAACGCCTCCTGCCCCCAAGGCCAAAAGTCCGCAGCGAACCCCGCGAGCAAAACGGATGAAGAGAAAGAAAGTCGCGGAGAAGTCCACTGACAAATGGGAGGAACGGAATCAAGACGGCCGATAAATAACGCGCTTTACGAGGCGCGAGCCAGGGCAGTGGCTGCCAGGATCAATACCGAAAGGAGCAAATTCAGGCGCAACAGAAACGTCTCGCGCCGCTGAAGGGAGAGCAATTTCTCTGTCCCCGCTTTTTCGGCCTGCAACAACACCCGTCGAATGGCTGGGAGCACCTCCCACGTTTGCAAGGCGCTTACCCCGGCCATGACGATCACCAGAAGATGTTTGACCAGGATAGCCAGCGACCAGCGATTGCTGGTGGCGAGAAAACCATCGTAATGGGGGTTGGCGCTCAACTGAAACAGACCGGTGATCACCAGCAGCCCCAGGCTGAACCAGGCCACCGGCTCCAGCCGTCTTTGCACTTCGCTGAGAAAGGCCAATTGCGCCGTCGGGGGTAAAGTGCGCTGCATGGCAGGCAACACCAGCAACGAAATGGCCACCAGGCTACCAATCCAGGCCACCGTTGCCAGCATGTGCAGCCAGAACATCAGGCCTAAGGCCCAAAAGGGAATGGGAGGCATATCTCAGGGGGTAGGTGTTTCGCTGGGAATGGGCGCAGGCGGTGTCGGAGAAGGCGTCTCGGTAGGTGGATAGCAGATTGCGTAAGCCTGAGCCGCGTTTTTGGCTGCGGTCCTATCCAGTTCGCCAAAGGACATCGCCGTTGAATACTGCGCGTAGGCATCGCAGAATTTATTTTGCGCAAAGAGCTGGTCGCCATAGCGCATCAGAGCGTACTGATAGCGTGCCGCAGCGGTCATGGTGCCATCCCACATGCCAGGCCAACCGGCAGCCACCTGGCTGAAGTATTGAACAGTCTGCTGCCAGTTCAACTCCCAAAAACTGGCCCCGGTCAAATAAGCGCGAGCGCCCTCACGCAACCCCAAAGCGACATTATCCAGCGGGCCAAAGCGTTCAGCCAGAGTCAGATAATAAATGCCACCTTCCAGGTTGCCCTGTTTGTTAATCAGGTCCACACCTTGATTGCGCAGCGCAAAATAATACATCCCATCCACCTGAGCGGTTTTATAGCTCGGGTCCATTTTGCGCACCTGATCGAGGGTGGCCAGGGCGTTGGCCCAATCGCCGGCGGCAATCAATTGCTGTGCGGTGGTGAAAGCCGCTTCAACGCCGCGCAAATCTGGCGTAGGGGTAAGCGTGGGGGTCGGCGTAGCCGTCGGAATGCTGATGGCCACCATCACCTCGGCCAGCTTCTGGGCTGCGCCGGGGAAATTCGGATCGTGCTGGATGATGAACTCCAGGCGCTGGCGGGCTGTCTCATAACGGGCAAATTGAATATCCACCAAAGCCAGGGTGAATTGCTCGCTTAATTGTTGGGTAATCACCGCTTTCTCGGCATTTTGGCGCATGTTGAGCGCGTTGATGTAACCGCCAAACGTGCTCAAGCCGAGCAAAAGCAACACCCCCAACCCACTGATCAGATTACGGCGCCAGTGAGAAGCCTTTTTCAGGGGGCGGGTTGGTTGAGTTTCTTCGAGATGAGAAGGTTGAGTGCTTTCCAGGTTTTCGGACATGCGGGCTATTATATTACAGATTCAACACCAGGCGGACATCCCGCCAGACGACGACCAGAGCGATCAGCCCCCCGCCGATGATCCCGACCAAAGCGGCGACGATCTCGCCCCCCGGCACGCTTCGCCCCAGACCGAAGGCGGCCGCGGCCCCGATCAGGGCGGCAGCCAGCCCGCGCGTGATCGCGCCCCCCAGGCGCAAGGGGGCTTGTGTACGCCGGGAAAGCCAGGCAAACAGGACAATTGCCTCGATGAGCAGGGCAATCTCTCCCAGGGCGATGAGCGGTGCGCCGATGTTGCGGAAGAACCACACCGCCGAAATGCCGACACTCAAAAAGATGACCAGCCGCAAACCAACCGCGTACAACGGAAATATGGGTTCTTTACGGGCATAGAAGGCGCGTGCCGCAATTTCCTGAAGCACATAACCGCTCAGGGTGAGCAGGTAAGCGCGCCCCGTCCAGCTGAGCAGCGAAGTGGTATGGGCATCAAAGCCAAAGACGCCGCGCACCAAAGGGGGGAGAACCACGCCCAGGATGGCCGCAATCGGCAGGGTAAGCGAGATCAACACCCGCAGGCCGCGCTCGATCGTTTGGTGGAATCCGCCCCAATCCCGGCGCGCCGCGTATTCGGAGAGCGTGGGCAGCATGGCGGTGGCAATCGCCGTCCCCAAGATCGTCTCCGGCACCTGCATGATCATCCAGCCGTAAGTGAGGGCGGTAACTGCGCCTTCTTGCCCCAGGCGGGAGGCCAGGTTATCGCGCGCCAGCACGATGAGCTGAATCCCACCCATGGTCAGCAGACGGGGCGCAATCAGGCGGAGCGCCTCCAACAAGCCGGTGTGACGCAAGTCGAGGGCCGGAGTCCAGCGGAAGCCGAACTTGAAGAGCGCCGGGACCTGCACCAACAGGTGCAGTGCCGCGCCCAAGATCACGCCATAGACCAGCCCGTGAATACCCCAGCGCGGCACCAGAAAGATAGCACCGAAGATTTGTCCCAGGTTGTAGGCAATGGGCGCCAGCGCCGGCAAGACGAAATGCTGATTGGCTTGTAGGGAGGCCATCACCAGCCCGCTGATGGAAAAGATGACTGTGCCGATCAGGTTGAGGCGCATCAGGTCGGCCAGCAGAGCGCGCTGCGCGGCTTGGAAGCCAGGGGCGATGCCGATCTCAGCAGCCACAATGGGCTCGGCGAAGAGGGCGATGAGCAGCGCCAGCCCAGCGGTGACCAGGAAGGCCACGTTGGCCACGCGCGAGAACAAATCCCAGGCGGCAGCGCGGTCGCGCGTGGTCAAGTATTCGGTCAGCAGGGGGATGAAGGCCATGGCCAGTGCTCCGCCGGAGATGAGGGCGAAGAGCACGTCGGGCAGGTTATTGGCAGCGTTAAAGGTATCGAGCAAATAGACCGAATCGGCGTACCGGCGCGAGATAATGCCAGTGCGGACGAAAGCCAGGATTTTGTCCAGCCCGAAGAAGAAGGCGACGATCAGCGAGTTGCGGGTGAGACGGGAAAGAGGGCGCATAGGCGCGTGGTTGAGCTCAATGGGTATGGGCAGATGCGGTGAGCACGGCGCCGGGGAACTTTTCGGCCAGCTGTTGCGGCCGGTGGATGAGGATGGGCAGGCATTGCGGGCAGATGTGCCGAGTCTCACCCTTGAAGGTGAGCACGAGCAGGGGAGTTTGCTCTTCGCTTCGGTTGCAATTCAGGCAGGTGGAAAGAGACATGGTACCTCCGGGCAAAAAGATGGCAACAGTGTACCACTTTTTGGCCCGAAGGTGTTCAAGAGGGGTTTTAGCCGCCGGCGAGGGCGTGACACTTCTGGCAGATTTGCACCGTAGGCTGTTCGATGAGGAACATTTCGGCGGCTTTGCCTGCCGTAGTGTGAGCAGAATGACAGGAGACGCAACGGGCGACGTTTTTGGGATCAATGCTTTGCCATTGGGCAAGGAGAAAATGAAAATGATTGTTGAAATCCCGCCGGCTCAGCACATCGGCGTGGCAGCGGGTGCAATTGGCATCAGGAAGCGGGTCTTCCATCTTGGCCGGGCTGGGATAATGCCCGCTCCAAAATGCAACCAGATCCTGAGCGCCTGCCATCAAGCCGAGCGTGCGCCCAACGACTCCCTTGCCTGCGTGGCATTGAATGCATAAAACCCCTTTTTCGGCATGAAACGAGGCCAGGTCAGTGGCGGGAGATTGAAGCGAGCGACTGAAAAATTCCTGTTCCGGTTGGGTGTGGCAGGAGGCGCAAAAGCTATCGTGTTCTTCCAGCTTTGTGCCAATGAGATACGCGGTCACTGCCAGCAGGCTCAACGAGACAAGTACGGGCAGCAGAAAGGCTGGTCGCTTTAGCCAAAGCGCTGACCGCGTTTTCCGCGCGGCACGCTGGGGCGTTTTCTGGGATGTTTCTGGCATGGCTATCCTCCATTTGGCGAATGTGCCCAGTGTACGCCCGGCGTTCTATGGCTGGTGAAAAAAATGTGGCAGCTATGTGTGTTTTTGTTGAAGAGAGAAGAGACCTCCGAAGTCTGGGGGACTTCGGAGGTCTGACTTTACAATGCGGCTTTTACGGCTCCCCCATCGAACATCAAGGCGTGGCCGTGGATGAAGGACGCGGCCGGTGAAGCCAGCCAGACGGCGGCGCGGGCAAATTCTTCGACCGTGCCCATCCGGCCAAGCGGCACGTCGCTGGTGACTTTGGCGGCTTCTGCTTCGAGGCTGGTCCCGTTCCGGGCGGCGCGATCGGCCATCAATTGCTGAACGCGCTCTGTCCATGTCCAGGCGGGGTTGATCGAATTGACGCGGATGCCCTTAGGTCCCAGCTCGTTCGCCAGCGATTTCATCAAGCCAATGACCGCCATGCGCAACGAGTTGGAGAGGATCAGGTTATCGATCGGTTGTTTGACCGAATACGATTGCGTGGTGACGATGCTTCCTTCGCCGCGTTGTAGCATATCGGGCACCACGGCATAGCACAGCCGGACGACGCTCATCAGGGTCAAGTGAATGGCTTCTTCCCAGTCTTGGGGGGTGAGCGAAAGGAAATTCCCCGGTTTGGGACCACCGGCGTTGATGAAAAGAATGTCAATACGCCCGAATTCGCGCCGGGTGGCATCTACCAGCGCTTCGATGTCGGACGGGCGAGTCAGGTCGGCGCGAATGGGCAGGACGCGCACCCCGCTTTCCTGAGCGATCTCCCGCGCCGTTTGTTCGATCAGATCGCTGCGGGCGCAAATGGCAAGCTGTGCCCCCTCCCGGGCGAATTCACGTGCTGTGGCTTTGCCCAGTCCCTTCGATGCGGCAGTGACAAGGGCGACTTTTCCTTTGAGACCAAGATCCATATTGGGCTACCTCCTAGAAAACCTGAGTTCGGGATAAGTCATTATCTGCAATAAGGCTCAATTCTCTTTTGCATCGAATTTTCACGAATGTCCCGAAGAAAATTTGCCGTATTTGTGTCCTTCGATGCGGAGTTGGCTATTGCAAATCCTGACTATTCTGTATCCTGCTGTCATGGCGAGCAAAGCGCCTGCCCTGCGAAGTCTCCGTAGGGGGGAGCAAAGCGTGAGGGAGGCAGGCAGTGAAGATGGTACCTGCATAATCTCGCCATTGAGGTCGTTTTTCACGCTTTGGCCAGCTACACAAAATCTAGGCTAACCTGCCAGGAGATTCCTTTGACGGAAGAACGCCGTCTCGCCATGACAACCAAATTCGGGTGAATTTTTTAGATGGGTTTTATCTCGAATGGACGTTAAAAAAGTACATCGGTTACGTCTCGCTCGCGCAACATACGGCGGCGCCAGTTGTTGATCAGTGGCACCACAAACGGCAGCAGCTTCATGCTGTAATACGGTGGCAGGATGGGGACGCCCAGCAGGTCGCCAAAACTGATTAACACGAAGAGATGTTCCAGCGAACCGCGCGTCCGCGCCAGGGCACGCACCTGATCGTGAATGGCCATGCCGTAGAGAATTTCGCGAGCGGTACGGAAGATTCCCATGCGTACCCTCACACAAAGAGGGCATTCCCCATCCGCTTGAGCATATCCACGCCGCGCACTTCGGTTTCGTAGAGCGGGAGGGTAGCGCGCACCATGCCATCAAATTTTTGCCAGATCTCGTCCATGTAGCGCGCCTGCATCTCAACGCGATTCCGCACAAAGTCCGGCGACGCTTCGTTGACCTGGGAGCGATCGATCAGCATGTTGACGATCACCCCGCCGACGGGGATGCCGAAATCGTGGAACCAGCCAATGAAACGGGTGATCACCGCGATGGGCAGCGCCTCCGCCAGGGTCACGAAGAAGAACGCTGTGAGCTGTTCATCGGTGAGTAACTTTTGTGCCTGTCCCATGCGGTCGCGGAAAGAGACCAGGTAATCCATCAATGGATCGGCCTCTTTCTTTTTGGTAAACGAGAGCAATTCGCGCAGGGAGCGGGCCTCTTCACGGCTCTTGAGCATTTTGTTGACCCACAGCGAATAGACCTTGGACATACCCAGCAAGCGGCGGGCGTTGGCGGTTGGAGCGGTGTCGAAGACATAGACATCGTATTCGTTCTTGAGCATCAGGTCCACCATGTTTTCGAACATGGCCGATTCTTCAAAAGCCGGGTTCATGGTGGCCGATTCGACGAAGTCTTCGGCGCGGGTGGAGATGTCGGCGAATTTCAAGAACCACTGGATTTTTTCGCGAATTTCTTGTTTGGAGCGTTCGATGGTGTCTTTGGTGTCGATTTCATACGCCCACAGGTTCGACACACCCTCGACTGGGGTCGGTTTGCCAAAGACATCTTGTCCTAGCAGGCCGCTCAGACTGTGGACTGGATTGGTGGAGGCCAGCATGACGCGCCGTCCCTGACTGGCCAGCCAGATTGCCGTTGCCCCGGCCATGACCGTCTTCCCCACGCCGCCTTTCCCGCCGAAGAAAACATAGCGCAGGCGTTGGTGATCGTTGACGTATTTTCGCATGGAGGTTTCAATTGGGGTCATCATGGCGCACTCCTACTCTCCGTACATAATTTCGGCAAGTTTTTGAATCATTTCCAGCCCGGTGACGTCACGTTCCAGCTCAGGCACCCGTGCCGCTACCTGCCGACCGAAGAATTCGTCAATTTGTTTCAGGTACTTATCCTGCATTTCGATTCGGTTGCGCAAATAGGGCGGGATGTTTTCCTGGAGCAGCTCGCGCGGCACCACCCGGTTGACCACATAGCCTGAAATCGGCACATCGAATTTGGCGAAAAGATCGGCGGCTTTGCGCGTGTCAATCAGAATCATCTCTTCGGGGATGACGACGAAGAAGAAGGCAGTCTTCTCTTTGTCGGTCAGGATTTGAGACGATGCGTTGATGCGTCCGCGAATGTATTGCAGCTCGCGCAGAATTTGATCTTCCTCGGTCTCCTTCTGGCGCTTCAAGCGAGCGACCATTTCCTCGTATTCGCGCATTTCTTCGCGCAGTTTGGTGATTTTGTTGATCCACTCGTCGTACACTTTGGCCATGCTCAGGTAATAGAGGGCGTGTCCGAGGGGAACCAGGTCGTAAATATAGTAATCGTAATTGCCCTGGACGACGATGTCCACTACCGCATCGAAGATGGCGCTCTCTTCCATAGCCGGCTCGGCAGAGGCTGCCTGAATGTATTGCTCGATCTCCTCCGGCACGGAATCGAAGCCGTACATATCCAGGATTTTCTGGCGGATTTCGCTCTGATAGGCCTTGATGTGCTGATCGGCGTCAATTTCTTGCGCCCACAGATTTTCCATGATTTGCACGGGCCCTTTGCCGAAAATATCCCGCTGGAAAATATCTGAAAGGCTGGCCTGTGGATCCACGGAAAAGACCAGTACCTTCTTGCCCTGCTTTGCCAGCCAGTAGGCCGTCGCCGCGGAAAAGGTCGTCTTACCCAATCCGCCTTTCCCGCCGAACATGATATAGCGCCGTTCAGGATGTTCCTCGAAGATACGTTTGAGTGACATAGAAGACTCCTTAGTTGCCTGGGTGCCTGCTTTTAGAACATCGCGTCCGAAACGTCCTTCTCACGTAGCAGGCGACGCTTCCAGGTGGAAATTTGGGGAACCACATAGGGCAGCAGCCGCAAGCTGTAATACGGCGGCAGGATGGGGATGCCGATCATATCGCCCATGGTGATCAAAATGAAGAGATGTTCCATGCTGGCGCGCGTCCGCAACGCATAGCGACTCATGTCATGCGACGCCATGCCATAAAGGACTTCCTTCATGTTCTGCCAAAAACTTTTTTTCTCCGATTGCTCAGGATGTTCGCTCATCTTATCCTTCCTTTCGTAGAATTTTCATCAGGTGCAAATTCGCAGAGCGAATCTCGCCCATTACAACCCCTCCAGATGATAATCATGTTCATCGCTAAACTCGCGTTCGCGTAAAACGCGGCGCTTCCAGGTGGAAATGTGGGGAACCAGGTAGGGCAACAGCCGCAAACTATAATAAGGCGGCAGGATGGGAACGCCGATCATATCCCCAACCGTTGCCAGCATAAACAGATTTTCCATGCTGGCGCGCATTTCCAGGGCGTGTTCCACAAACTCCATGCTGAACAGGCCGTAAAAAAATTCTCGTGCGGCCTGCCAAAAAGGCTTCTTCATTGGTTGAGTTTCCACATCATTCATATTATACTGATGCCTGATAGCCAGATTTTCGAGGTGCTCATGAATTCACAAGTCATTGTCATCCTTGCGGTTGCTGTTTTCATGGGTTGGTTCGCTTTCGGCATGATCTACAACCTGCGGCGTGGCGACAAAATTCTCAAGTGGATGCAGGATGGTCTGCCACTCATCGGTCAGCGTACCACCTTCCGCTGGCTGGGGACTTCCGTCGCCGAATTGGGCATCGCCAAAGCCAAGCGTCCTTTCCATCGTCTCGATACCATGCTCGTACTTAAGCCACGCGACGTCTTCTGGATGACTATCCTGGCCCAAATTCAACGACGCGATGATCTCCTGATCTTTCGCGCCGCCCTTAGCACGCCTCCGCTCCTGGACCTCGAGCTGGCCGACCCCAAAACCTGGAGCGGGCGCGCCGCCCTGAGTCAGCTGGCGAAGCGGGGTTGGGAAGCGACCGATTATCATGGTCTGCGCCTGATGGCGCCCAAAGGATTGCTTGGTCTGGCCAGCGAAACGCTCGACCGGCTTGCCCTGCCCATGCAGGCGCTTTCCTCGCGCTACATTCGCCTCAGCCTGCGTAAATCCGCCCCAAATTTGGAAATTCACCTGCCGTTCCCTGATCCGACCAAAACGGATGCCAGAACCTATTTCCAATCCTTATGTGACTTAGGGCGGGCTATCGGCGAACGGGATTAATTCACTTTGCCATCAGAGAGGGAGACGCAGTACCCTGCGTCTCCCCTTTTTATTTCCCGTTTTCTCCCTGCAGGGAGGTGGGAACACCATGCGCTAATCCGCTGCCGCCGCAGCCTTCTTGGCCATGCCGCCTTTGGCGTAGCGCTGATAAGCCTGATAACCATCCCAGCCAATGACCAGGGCGGTAATGAACAGCAGGATGGCGATCACGATCATCACCCAGGCGCCGACCGAAGCCGCACCGCCCTTGGGCACAATAGTCACGTACAGGTTGCGTGCCGTGACCAGCGTAGCGGCCAGCGTGGTGATATACATGAACAACGTTGGCCACAAAGCAAAGGACGGGTTCTTCTTCTGCTCGCGCAGCCATACGGTGACGATCAGCAGGCTGAGCGCCGCCATCAACTGATTCGCCGCGCCGAACAGCTGCCACAGGTACACCCAGGTACCGGTCAACACCAGCAGCATGGTCAGCACCATCGAAGTGATGGTGGAGACATGCATGTTCTTCAAGGCCGGCAGGGCTTCACCGACCCACTCCGAAAGGGTGACGCGCATGACGCGGAAGATCAACTGCGTCACAGTCAGCACGATGACCATAAACGCGCCGAAGCCCAGTGCCGTGCCAAAGGTTTTGAAGCTATCTCCGAAAAGCACCGAGAGCAGCGAGCCAACACCTGCGGCGAAGCGGCCCGCACCACCGCCCGTTCCGGCAATGGAAACGGCTACCAGCGAGGCAGGCCGAGGGTGTTTTCAGTGAACATGGCGCCACCGCCGACAGGCAGGCCGTCGGTCTCATATTCCAGCTGGCGAGCCGTGCCAATCGAACCGATCAGGGCGTGCCAACCGGAGATGGAACCGCAGGCGATGGTCACGAACAACATCGGCCACAACGGTTGCCAGGCTTTGGTGGGATCATACGCAAACCCCCAGGTTTTGATCGGTTCCAGAGCAAACGCGCCTACTTCAGGCTTGATAAACGGCGCCAGTACCGCGCCAATGGCGCTCAGGCCGATGGTCAACAGGGTGATCCAGAACCCAATGTAGTTGACCGGCTGGGCAAAGCGCCAGATGGGGAGTGTGGCTGCCAGGTAAGAGAAAGCCAGAATGAAGAGCGCCCAGAACAAATAAGCGGGCATGGTTTTGATCGCACCGGTCTCGGCGTCATAGACCGCTGTGGAGGGGCGCTTACCATCGGGGCCGGGGGCGGGGATGCGTGGATCAGCGTTAGTCGGGTCGTAAACGGTCATCACCGATTGTCCGCCGGTAATCTGGTTGACGGCGTTGTTGAAGGCGACGACCGCGCCATTGATGGGACCCTGCCACTGCATGGCTTTGGTCTCAGGGTTGACCGTGGCGCCAAATGGCCCGAAGACCATGGCAAGGATGGTCACAATGACGACAATCGCGGTGACGACAATCAAGTCCATCTTCCATTTGTAGAGCATTTGCCCGGCCAGGAAGCCCATGATGCCCAGCATCAGGATGCCGAAGGGCACGTCGGGGCGAGCAGCCATCAGGGCGCTCATAATGCCCATGAACGCACCGGCCACCAGCAACAGGTAGAAGAAAATGAACACAAACAGAATGGAGCGGGTGCGTGGGGCAATCAGTCGGTGACTGATGGCACTCAGGCTGTTGCCATCATTGCGCACGGCAACCATGATGGCGGTGTAATCGCTCACCCAGCCGATGAACGAAACGCCAATCAGCAGCCAGAGCAGTGCCGGGAGCCAGCCCCAAATATTGGCCGCTGTAATAGGGCCGACAATGGGCCCGGCTGCTGCAATGGATTTGAAATGGTAGCCATACAACACGTTGCGACTGGTGGGCATGAAATCCACGCCGTCCATGTACATGCGAGCAGGGGTTGCCTTTTTGGGGTCAGACTGGATGATATCCCGATCCACTCGTTTGGCGTAGAAGTTGTAGGCCACGTAAATGACGATCGCTGCAATGACAACGATCCAGAGAGTATTCATCTTGTTCCTCCATTGGCAAAATTAACTTGGGCCAGCAATGGCCTGTTTCATCAGGGCACAAGGGAGAAGGAAATTGAATTTTGCAGTCGAGCACCTCCTTTCTTTTGCCATCAGGCAATCTGCTCCTGCCCCAAAATCTGACCGATCCGCTGGCTGGCGGCCGGTAACGCCTGCGCGCCGACGAATTTTTCCCGCTGATGGATGATGATGGCAGGATACCGTCGGGCGTTGTAGCGCAAGGATTTGAACACCCCCTCGACAGAGGCCGCATCAATCATCTTGACGATCAGCCGGTCGCAATGGGCCCGAAACATTTCTTGCACCCAATCGGAGATTGCCTGATATTCCTGAAACAAATCCTGGGGCAGGCTGCTGGTCAGTTGCTCCTGTTGAACCCGATTGGATTTCCCCATTTCTCGCCAGGCGATTTCACAATGGGTACAGTGATAATAAGCCGTTGGTGCGTAAGCGATGATCTCTACCAGTAAAGGTGCATCCATTGCTCCTCCCGCTAAAAAGCGAAAACGCCCCAAAGCAGCTTGCAGTGCTTCGCGGCGTTTTCGCACGAAAATTCAGCGTGGCAATCCCACATTGCCTGCTGAAAAGATGGTGGATACATTTTTGAGCGTAACGACCGACTTTTCATTTCCGTCTCTGTAAGAATGGAGTGACGGCAATCGCCGGAGAAACGCTATTTCTAAAGTTTAGAAAATATTGTACAGCAAAAATTTTGAATGTCAAATGTCGAATGCCATCAAATTCATTAGCGAAACGTTGGCTTTTTCAGACCGAGACAGCAGCACGTGCTTTCAGCTCGACGGGTAGCAGCGCAGCGTAAACGAAATCGGCAATGGGGGTGGGAATGCCCAATTCCCGGCCTTTGCGACCGATCACACCTACCATCGATTCCAGCTCGGTGCGGTGGCCTGCTTCGATATCCAACTGCATGGAGGGTTTGATGTTCGGTGCCGATTGATCGATGAAATCCATAGATTTTTGCACCACATCTTCGTCGAGATCAATCCCTTGTGCCCGTGCCAGGGCTTCTACTTCACGCATCAGGCCAGAAAGCAAGCCGCGCGTCTCTGTTACGCCACGAAAATCTCCGATTGGCAGCCGCGTGAGCGAACCGATGCTGCTGATCGCCGAGATGAAGACAAATTTGGTCCACAGGACTTTTAAGATGTTTTCACTGATCTCTACGGTGATGCCTGTGTTTTTTAACACCTCGTAGATTTTCTGGATACGTGGCGTCACCTGCCCATTCAGTTCTCCGAAGACGATGCGACGAAACTGCGAGATCTGTTTGACAACCCCTGGCGCGGCGAGGTTGGATGCGATCCAGGTGGCGCCGCCGATCAGGTGCTCCATCCCCACCACCGCGCCGATGCGCTCGGCAGCGTCAATGCCGTTTTGCAGGCTCAAGACCGTGGTTTGTGGCCCAACGGCGGGGCGAATGGCCTGGGCTGCCTCGTCGGTGTGATACGTCTTGACGCAGAAGAGGATCAAATCTACCGGCCCTACGGTAGCGGGTGAATCGGTGACCTGAGCAGGGAAGATAGTGAAATCCCCATGGATGCTGTGAACCTGCAATCCGTTTTGCCGAATGGCTTGTAGATGCGCCCCGCGCGCCACAAAAGTGACGTCGTGCCCATCTTTTGCCAGCAGTCCCCCATAATAAGCACCAACACCACCGCTTCCCATGATCAGAATTTTCATATTTACCTCCTGAGTAATGCTTTAATCCATAACCCCAATTTTTTTCAAAGGATTTCGATTTTCTGGTCAATGATGTCCCCATCAGGCCAGTTGCTTTCGATCCATTGCGTGACTTGTTGTAGCGAGCGGTGCAAAATGACCGCGTCCGAGTTAATCATGGCGCAGGCGATGATGGCCTCTTGCCAGACATCCTGCAAATCCATTTCAGCTACCGAGACGTTGAATTCGCGATGCAGGCGCGCCAGAAGGGGTTTGATGCGTCCCCGTTTTTCTTTGAGTGAGGTGCAAGCTGGCAGGTGCAGGTGAATCGTGAGCTGACCGAGCATGGTTTAATTAGACCTCTTGACTCTACTGCAAAAAGATCAGATGCACCGCGGAGTTCACAGAGACCTGAGATTTGTGAAGTTTGTTTTCAGATTCTGAAATTCCGTCACAAAATCTTGAAAAAGTGTACCTTCGGTTTTTCTCTGCGCCCTTTGCGCTCTCTGCGGTGATTTGTTTCATTATTGGCTCCGTCCTTTTTGATTAACAGTTTACGTTTTCCAAATTGGGCTTTACAATCCCAGGCATGGACACAGAACAAGCCTACAACCTTGCCCTTGATTATCTCTATAGCTTCGTAGATTATAGTCTCAAGCACACCTCCGAACTGGCCAGGGCAGATTTCAACCTGGATCGCATGTTCGCTCTGATGGAGGCCCTCGGCAACCCGCAGAATAGTTACCCAATTATCCATGTGGCGGGCACAAAAGGAAAGGGGTCCACCTCCGCTTTGTGCGCTTCGGCGTTGATGGCGGCGGGCTATAAGGTGGGACTTTATACCTCGCCGCATCTGGAAGATTACTGTGAGCGGATTCAAATTGATGGGACGCCTCTTGCCCACGAGGAGCTGGTCGCCCTGGTGGAAGCGGTCAAAGCCGCTGTGGAGCGCATCCCTAAACTGACTACCTTCGAGATCACCACGGCGATCGCTTTCCTCGCCTTTCAGCGCGCGGGCGTAAACGCGGCCGTGATCGAAGTAGGCCTCGGCGGGCGATTGGACGCGACCAACGTGGTGAGGCCGCACGTTTCGGTGATCACCTCGCTCTCGATGGATCACATGGCCGTGTTGGGCGATACGCTGGCAAAGATCGCCGCAGAGAAGGCGGGAATCATCAAGCCCGGTGTGCCGGTCGTGCTCTCCCCACAAAAGGAGGAGGCTCTCGAAGTGGTGGAGCGTGTAGCCAAAGAGAGAAATGCGCCCCTGACACTGGTGGGACGCGACATCACCATCAAATCCCAGAGTTTCTCGTTGGATGGGCAAACCTTCTTTCTTCTTGCGCCTTTCCTCTCCCAGCCTTTGTCTTTTACCATCCCTCTCCTTGGCTCTCACCAGCTCGTTAATGCCGCGACAGCCTTTGCCGCGCTCAAGGCCAGCAGACTGGCCGTTCCCGACGAGGCCATTCAGAAGGGTTTTGCTCAGGTGAAATGGCCGGCTCGCTTCGAGGTGGCGCGTCGTGAACCAGCGGTGATTTTCGATTCGGCACACAATGATGATTCTTTTGCCAAACTGCGCGAGACGCTGGAGACGTATTTCCCCGGCAGGCAGGTTTATCTCATCTTTGGCGCCTCGGAGGATAAGAACATTCCGGGGATGTTCCGTGAGATGAAACCAAAAATCAGGAAGTTGATTATTACCCGTGCCGATCATCCGCGCGCTTTGGGCGTGGATCAAATTCAGGGGTTGGCCGATCAGGCCGGGATCCCGCATGAGACGGTGACGCCGGTGAGCGCCGCCCTGGCGCGGGCGTTGGATCTTTCTGCAAAAGATGGGAGTGTGGTGCTTTCAGCCGGTAGCATGTTCGTGACTGCCGAAGTGATGACGGCCTGGAAAAAGATGAATCGAGCAGAGGGATCGAATTTTCAGCCAATTACAGGATAAAATAGACTCAGAAAACTCTCTTGAAAACAGGTTTATAGAATGGTCAACCGAGACGATTGGAACGAAGAAGACGAGAATTTCAACCTGGCGCTTTCACAGCGCACCGAGGAACTGTACCAGATTCCGAACATGGAACCTGGCCCCGATGGCCTGATTGAGGCAGCGGTTTTGCCGCTGCGCGATATTGTCATCTTTCCGCGCATGGTTTCGCCGATTTTCATTGGGCGAGAGACCTCGTTGCAAGCGGTGCGAGAGGCGCAACGCAAAGAGCAAACTGTCATTGGCCTGACGCAGCGTGACCCTGAGATGGATAACCCCGGCCCGGAGGATTTTTTGCCGGTTGGGGTGGAGATGGCGGTGGGGCGTCTGTTGCAGATGCCCGATGGTTCTCATTCGGCGCTGGTGCAAGGGCGGCGGCGCGTGGAGATTGTGGAGTTTGTGCGCACCACGCCTTATCTCAAGGTGAAAGCACGGGTGGTGCATGAACCGACTACGGCTGATCGCCAAACCCAGGCGTTGATGCGTTCGGCGCTGGATTTGTTCGAGCGCTGCGTGCAGCTCGATCGTTCGATTCCGGAAGAGGCGCATCTGTTTGCTTTGAATATTTCAGAGCCAGGCTGGCTGGCGGATATGATCGCCACCTCGCTTTCGCTCACCCAGGAAGCCAGACAAAGCCTGCTTTTGATGCTCGATCCGCGCACGCGCCTGCAACAGTTGATTAATTTCCTGGCGCAGGAAGTGGATGTGCTGGAATTGGAAGACGAAATCCATGCCCGCGTGCAAAACGAGGTGGATCGCAGTCAGCGCGAGTTCTACCTGCGTGAGCAGATGCGCCAGATTCAAAACGAGTTGGGTGAAGGGGATATTTTCACCCGCGATATTGCCGACCTGAAGCAGCGAGTGGAGGCCGCCAACCTCCCCGAAGAACCCAAGACGGTGGCCCTGCGAGAGATTGAGCGCCTTAGCCAGATGCCGCCCATGGCGCCGGAAGTGGGCATCATCCGCTCGTACATTGATTGGATTTTGGAATTGCCCTGGAATGTGGTCACGCCAGACAATTTGGACGTGAAAAACGCAGCCCGCATTCTGGATCGTGACCATTACGGCTTAAAGAAGGCCAAAGAGCGCATTCTGGAGTATATTGCTGTCCGCTCGCTCAAGCCGAAGAAAGAACGTCAGCCGATTTTGTGTTTCGTCGGCCCGCCCGGCACAGGGAAGACCTCGTTGGGTCGTTCGATTGCCGAAGCGTTGGGGCGCAAGTTTGTGCGCGTTTCGCTGGGGGGCGTGCGCGACGAGGCCGAGATTCGCGGTCATCGGCGCACGTACATCGGGGCGTTGCCCGGCCGCATCATCCAGACGATGAGACGGGCGGGGACCTCCAACCCGTTGTTCATGCTGGATGAAATTGATAAGCTCTATTCCGATTTTCGTGGCGATCCGGCTTCGGCTATGCTGGAAGTGCTCGACCCGGAGCAAAATCATGCCTTCAGCGATCACTACCTGGAGTTGCCCTTTGACCTTTCGCGGGTGATGTTCGTCACCACCGCCAACACG
>DAOUAN010000095.1:0-8436 GCA_034433385.1 Anaerolineales bacterium
TTTAGACAATGACCGACGGGATGCTCAGTATGGTTGTGTGTGGTTTCAATCCCTCAATCGGGATAAGGTGGGTTTAGACGAAACTCGGCATCGTGGACCCAGAAGCAGCGTGGAGTTTCAATCCCTCAGGCGGGACAAAGGCCATTCAAACTTCTCTCGCAAACTCCCTTTTTTCTCCCACTTTGCTTGCCAGAATCCGTCTAAAACAGCCCAAAATCACCTTCATTTTCCCTCTTCCAGCCCCAAAAAGGCACTTTTTCGCGCCTTTTTTCCCACGCTTTTGATCGCTGCGAGATCTGCCTCTCCTTCTACGCACTGCCTTCTGCCTGACATTCCTCGTCAGCCAAATCTGCCTCCTTTCCTTCCTTCCACCGCCACATCTGGCGGGCTGGGCTTGCGAGCGCCTCCCCATCTTTTCGCAGGCACTCCGCCTCTCGCTGGCGTAGTCGAATAGTCGGGTAGGAAGGTGGCAGGTAGTGGCTAATCGGCAATGTAGGCTTTTGGCTCCTTAGGCGGCTCCGAACCGACCGTCTCTACATTCTTCAAACAAGAAGCGCACAACGGATAAAACCGCACGCTATCCTTCTCCGCATCCAGCACCTTCTCCAGTTTGCTCTGCAATAACACCATCTCCTTATCCGTCACGAACAACTCGAACACGCTGTATTGCGTCCACTCGCCAAAGCCGCTCAAAATTTTATGCACCTTGTTGCGGCGTTTATCCGACGAAAGATCGTAAGCCACCACATAAAAACGTGTCTGTGCCATTTTACCTCACCTTGAAAGAAGAATAGGTCGCCAGTTCCCCTTCTAACGCCTTGGCCAGCAAACGGGCCTGCACCTCGATACACCGCCGATACGTAATTGCATACTCGAAGACCGGATGCTGAATCTCCGTACTCATCCGCTCCTCGAACTTCTCCAAAAACGTGCGCCGCGCCGCATCCTTCAGCCGATACGCCCCGAACTCCTCCACGAAATCATCCGCCTGCAACACGCGGTTATTGATCAGCGTAATCACCACCGACTCCACAATCGGCGAACGGAACTCCTCCATCAAGTCCAGCGCCAGCGCCGGTTTGCTGTACTGACTCGAATGCAGATAGCCGATATACGGGTCCAGCCCCGCAATCTGCGCCGCGGCGATGGCCTGATGCAGCAGCAGGGTGTATCCGTACGAGAGCAACGCATTGACCGGGTCGCGCGGCGGGCGGCGGGTGCGCGTATCGAACGTCAACCCCGTATCGGCGCGCAGCAGGCGTCCAAAGACGGAGAAATAGCGCGCCGCGGCCGCCCCTTCCAGTCCCTGCAAACTCCCCCAGGCCGTCCCCGCCTGAGGCTTGCCTGCCTCCCCCGGCGGCGCGCCGTCACTTTCCAGACCCTGAACCTGCTCCTCGATTTCCCGCAGCGACTCCGCCGCCCGGGCCACCTCCTCGTCCTTCAAACGGCGGTTGGTACGCAGCAGCAAGGTGCGGCTATTGTGCAGTTTCCCCAGCACGAACTGTTTGGCCAGGGCGAACATCTTGCGCGGCTCATCGTGGGCGCGGTACTGCGCCAGGCGCAGCAGACTGTTGCGACCTTCCACGGCGACTACCTGCCCGCGCAACTGTCCAAACGACGTCAAAAAGCTGATGGTCGCCTTTTGCTCCAAAAGCGCCGCCAGCGCCTGCGGCGTGATCGTGCTATCTCCCAAAATCACCACATCGCTCACCTTGATAGTGGGAACTTCCACCTTGCGCGCCGGCTTATTGGCGGCTTTGTTTTCTGGAATGTGCACCACCAGCGTCTCGCCGTCTTTTTTGATGACAGAATACGGTTCGGTCAGGTATAACGTCGTCATATGATCCATCTATCCACCATCAGACTTTCGACCATCAGGCTGCCCCAACCAACATCTTCACCTCGCGCGGCAGGCAGATCGGCTCCAGGGAGCAATCGCGGCACTTGTTGTAATTCTCCAAAGGTGGCGGCAATTTCCCGGCAGCCACCAGTTCGCGGGCGCGGCGAACGCTTTCCACCGTGCGCTCACGCAGTTGCGGGGTGATTTCCACCTCCTCGCGGCGGCGCGAACCGAAGTAATACAAATAGCCTTTACGGATCACTGCTCCGCTACGTTCCTCCAGGCAAAGCGCCTGCGCGCACAACTGAATGTGGTCATTCAGCCACTTCCCCATGCGTCCCTTTTTATATTCGATTGGAATCAACACCTGCTCCCCCTCTACCGCCTGCTCCTCCACCACATCGGCAAACCCGGCAATTTGCAGCGCATCAGACCAGACATATAACCGGCGGTGGATGACCGTCTCGCCCTGGCGCGAGGCGCCGGCGGTGTGTGCCTGCTCGTGGCGCAGCGTCCCTTCCAGCACATGCGCGTTCACTTCCATCTCCCCGCGCACGTGCATCAGGAAAAATCGCCGCTCGCAGTATTCCAACTGATTGAGCATGGAGAGGGGCAGGTAGTCGTCCATCTTACCCCCTTCGTGTCATCCCCATCCCCTGCGTCGTCTTGCGCCCGACGCCGGTGTAGAAGGCCAGGTCGGCCAGCAGGTTGAGGGCACGCGCCAGGGGAGTATCTTCGGGGTGCAGGAAGCGATATTCGACTTTGCCGAGGCTGCCCAGTTGCGGCTGGTTGCTCAGGGTCAGGGCGCGGCGTTCCAGGCGGTGCGGAGTCAACTGAAGATTCTGCTGGGCATATTTTTCGATGGCTTCTACCATGTCCTCTCCGCTCAGGTTCTTCCAGGCGGTGGCCAGATTGCCAAAAAGCAGTTTGGGGTAGGGGATGAGTTCGATGTGGTCGCCGAGCTTGAACGAGGTGGGGCTGTGGAATTCAAAGGAGAGGGAGTCCGGTGCGGGTTCGTCGAGGCGTTTTTGCAGCGCTTCAAGCGTGGTAAAACTGGCCCAGGGATGGCTGCCCGGCGTGGTCAGAATCTCGCTCACCAGGAAGTGGGCATCCCCCAGGCGGATTTCGGCGGTTCCTTTGGGGGAGGGCGAGTCAAGGAAGTATTCGATGAACTTGCGGAAAAGCGTCTCATCCAGCAACGTGACGCGCAGCCAGCATTCCCAACCCTCGCGCAGGTGGATGGTGCCCGCTTTTTCCTGCCCGTTGCGGCAATTGGCGGGCAATCCCTGGATCGGGCTGAGGGTGAAGGGCTTGCGCTTCCCTTTGCCTTCGATCGCATGGACTTCCGTCGCCAGGGCTGGGTCCACCTGCTGCAGGATGTCGAAGAAGGCGCCGTGCGCATGTTGCGCGCCCGGCCGCGGGATGGTGACGGTGTGCAGGGAGAGGAGTTTGATGACGGAGGAGTAGAGTCGCATGGGATAGTCAAATAGTCGGGGAACCTGCGGGAGGGAGGGTGAGTCCGCTCCCGCAGGGGGTTAGAGGAGTTTTGGCTGGGAGGCAGGGAAGCGATAGCAAAGGCCGGCGGGGAGGAAAATCTCGCGGTTGGGCAGTTCCGCTTTAAGCCAGTCCGTTTCGAGGACGGCATGATCCACCAAACTGGAAGGCGGCATAGAAATCAAGTCGTAGATTTTGAAGGTGCCTGTCACATCCAACGGATTAAGTGGCAAACTGGCGGTTTGCTCCTTTTCGGAAATTGGCTTCAACTCCGCTTCGCCGATTGCCTCCAACTGGCCTTTGCTGCGCCATAATCCCATACGAATCCAGCGCGGCGCGCGAAAGTTACCCGGATGAATGACGGCAAACTCAAACACACTGCCGACGGCGATTTCCTTCGCGCGCCCAAAGGTGGGCAGGTTGCGGCTGGATTGCTCCATCTTGACGCGATAGGCATTATCGGCGAACTTGAAGGTCACCAGTTGATAGCGCACATCCACGCCGCGCGCCGGTGTGACATAAATGCCCTGTTCATTCAGCGCGCTGAGTTCGGTCGCGTAGGCGGGTACCTGCTCGTGCTGATGATAGGGAGCATGGATCAGTCCCACGGCATACGTGAGAGCGTAGTTATGCAGATACCGCCCGGTCTCGTACAGCCGCCCCACTTCCCTGGTTGCATAAAACAGGTTTTCGTGAAAGGTCAGCCGGTAAAGGGTGAGGCGCATAACGCCCTCCTACTTTTTCTTACCACTTTTAGCAATCCAGGCTTGATGATAGGCACGGCTATCGGTATAGGCTTTTTCGAGCAATGTCTTGACATCCATTGTGCCCACTTCATCCAACAGCGCGTTCAGTTCATCCCCCATCAGTAACTGGTCAATTTTGACGCCGTCGCTCTTCAGCAGGTGGGGCAAAATTTCCTGTGCGGCGGCAATGGCATCCTGGGGGTCAATGGGATCGGGCGGGTTAATTTTGCCTTGACCTTTCAAGGTGTCGTAGAGCGTTTGAGTAAACAACAGGTTTGAGAAAATCTCCCCATCCGCCAGCACAACAGCCACAATGTGATTTTGCATCCGCCCGGTGCGGGTAGTCTGGGCGCCATAGCGCTTTGTACGCAAGATGTTGTTCAGCACATACAGGAACAGGTTTTCCGTCAGATCGCGGGTGGTGACGATGGAAGGGAAAATCACCTGCGGGGTAACGTGGTCTTGCTCGTTGATGCGGCTGGTCACATCCCCGTAGCGGGTCATCGTGCCGTCTTCGTAGGGAGCGTTGAGCGTGAAGGCTTCGTGGCTGTGCTCGTAACTGGTGAGCGAGTAGGCGGTATCGGTGATGACTTTGGACTTTTCCGAGCCGCTATCGCCAATGGCAAAGCCATAGGAAATACAATCCGGGCATTGGGTGCAGAATTTGACGTTGTAATCGCAAATCGGCAGCCCATCGGCGCCCGTTT
This sequence comes from Anaerolineales bacterium, assembly GCA_034433385.1. GTDB lineage: Bacteria > Chloroflexota > Anaerolineae > Anaerolineales > Villigracilaceae > DAOUAN01. The sequence continues at coordinate 4,788 of DAOUAN010000095.1, forward strand.
CGGTTTTGCCATCGGATGCGTCACCGCTGATGAGCCCATAGCGGCGCAATAACTCGCGCCCCAGCAGGCGTTCTGGCGTGGATTGTTTGCGCTTGAAGAGCGTAATGCGCGTCATTGGCTCGGCGGTGGCCAGCCCGGCGCTGACGCGGGCGGTGTTCAATTCGCCATCGGTCTGAAAGAGCGGATACGAATCGGTGACGCGCACGGTGACGATGTGGGCGTAGCGTCCCATCGGCTTGCCGGGAACTTGCTTGAGGAACCAATCAGATTTCAGAGTGGACATTTTCTTTTCTCCTTGTGATGATGATCAAATGATGGGTGGCATACTTGCCGGGAATTTGATGGCTATTCAACGGTTGAATTATCTGTCTCGACGACTTCGCGCTCGGCCCTGTCCTTTGCCGCTTCGTCGAGGTAAATCACCTCGCAGGCATTTTTGAGTAAATTCAACTGCTTACCGCGCAGAGCGCTCTTATCGCCGCGGAAGACGCCGAAGAAAATCTCCTGCACAAAGTAGCGGGCAAATTCGCGCATGGCTTCCTGCTGACCATCGCGGGTGCTGCCTTTAGGCGGAAAAGCCAACTGTTCTTTGTAAGCCCGCTCGATGAAATTATGCAGCGAGCCATAGACGGCGTCGGTCAACGCCTGCGGGTCGCCAAACAGGCGTGAGTCGGCGTCCAAAATAGCGCGGGCGGTCTTGCTGACCGGCTGGAGGATGCTGTTGCTGTTCCAGCGTTTGGCGCGGTAGAACTGACGGTAGAGTTCGACAAGTTTTCGAGCGTGATTGGTCATGGTTTTATCTCCTGAAAGGTATTCCGAATAGGCGAGGTACTGGGCGGCTTTGCCGGTGGGCAGGGAATCCATTTTCTGCTTGCGCTGCCATTTTTTCAGATAGTGAAAGGCATACAGCGGCGATTGCGCCAGCAGCCGGGCGGCGGCGGGAAGTTCCTGCCAGCGGTAATCGAATCCGCCTGCGTCCTGCGCGGCGTTGGCATCTACGTGGATGAAGTAGGCCGCCATCATGCGCTGCAGGGTGGGCAGAATTTCGTCCACGTTCAGGCGCGGCTTTTGGATGAGATACTGGATGGCGGCGTGCGGCGCATCGAAGAAGACCGTTTCGTGGATTTCGTTGGCTTCCAGCATCAGCGGCAGGGACGATTCGCTTGCCACCACCTTGACGTCCAGCATGAGCGGCAGGAGCAGGCTAAGCAGGGCGGGATGCACCCAGGCTTCGGCGTCTTTCGGGTCGCGGCTGGGCGGCGGCACGCCCAGGAAGTAAAAAGTGACCGGTTCGTTCTCTGGGAAGCGCAGACGCACATAGCGGTCGCTTTCCGGGTCGCTGGCTTGCGGTTCGAGCATGAACTCCTGCAGGCGCTGGATGGTGGCGGGGGAGAAGTCCATGCTGCCGTTCTGGTTCAGTTGCCGCATCAATTCGGTGAAACTGACGCGCTTCAGGCTGTCGTGGGTGCGGCGAATGACCTCCAGCGTTTCGGGCGTGAAGAAATAGACCGGGTACAGGAACAGGTAGCGCACGCGCCGTCCCTCGAAGTCGCCGCCGCTGGCTGCCGAGCGATTCATCAGAATCTGGCGAATCATCATTTCCATGCTGCAAATGGAGCAGATGTCGCGAATGGCGTCGGAACCATCGAGCAGTTTTTTGTTGGTGTACACCTGCGGCGCAAACAGGACAGCGGCTTCGCGCTGTTTATCCACGCGGTATGGTGAAGAACACAGGGCGCAGATTTGTGTAGTACCACGTCCTTTGCGTTTGGCGTTGCTGTAACGGTGCAGTTCGGTTTGCAGCGCGGCGCGCAGGTCGCTTTTGGCTTCGCCGCCCAGGGTGAGGGTGCGTTCAATGTAGGTACGCAGGTCGTCCCAATCGGTGTACGTGCCAGTAGTGTTCTGAATGATATGGGAACTGACCGCATCCGCTAACCGCTTTGCCATCTGGCGCGCTTTGTCTTCCACTTCGGCGGGCGCAAGACCGGGATTGCGCTTGATGAAATGCCCGGCGGCAAAGTACCAGTGATAGCCCACGCCGCCGGCGCGGTTATCGCGCGGCACAGCGCGAAAATCGTCTTCCAGCGCGGAAAGCCCCATTTCCTGCAAGAGGAAAGCGCCGGTGTCGAAGTCGGGCAGCGCTTCGGCGATTTGCTTTTCCGCCAGGTAGCACCACTCTGCCAGTTGGTCCACGCGGATGCTGTCGGGCAGGTCCAGGTCAACGTGAGAGTCCATCCATGCGCCGCTGACCATTTTCTCAAAGCGTTTGCTTGCCGAAGGCTTTTTGTTTTCGTTGATGACTTTGAACGTGGCCTCGACGCCAATTTGAATGAATTGCGGCAAGTCGAAGAACAGCCAGTAATACGCGGCATACTTCATGCCCTTGCCATCGCGCTTGATGCCGGTTTTGCTGGTTGCCAGGCGTTTGCCGACCGCTTCTTTGATTTTGGCGACGACGCCTTCGATGACCTGTGTTTTTTCGGGCAGGGGCGGAGCGTTTTTCTTGTGTTCCAGGTAAATCACGCCGCTGGGGGCGTAGAGCAGGGGCTGGCGGTATTCATGTGTCAACGCGGCGAGGGCGGCGTTGTGGATGAAGTTGGTCAGCACGCCGCGATTCTCGGAGACGTGATGATAGGTCAGGCGCGCCAGTCCGCCGCTCAGGGTGTTGATTTCGCTCTGGATTTTGGGCGTCATCGCCTGCGGTGGGGTTTGAATGACGTAAGCCAGCAGGTCGGAAAGGCGGCTGAGTTGCTCTGCCAGGTCGAGTTGGGTGGGGTTGAGCGTCAGTCGTTTGAGCAGGCTCAGGTTGCGCAGCGTCCCCCAGCGTACCTGCGTGTTGCTGGCGATGTAAATCAGGTCGTGCAGGACGTTTTCCACGCCGCCCACGGGTTTCAGGAAGGCCTCCAGCCCCAGGCGGGCGCACCACGCGCGGAAGATGGATTCCAGCGTGGGCATTTGTGCCGCCCCGACGGCGCTATCGTGGCGGAAGCCAGCCGCTTCGAGTTGCTTTTCGACATCCGGCAGTTTCAGGTAATCGTGCAGGATGTACCCGGCGATGAAAACGCGGCGCGTGGCGTCGTCATAGGCCCGGAACTGCGGCGCACCCCACCCTTTGAGCAGCCGCGCTACATGCAGAGTCGGCAGCAGGCCGTTGAGCAGGTGGGCGCGCAGAGATTGGTCGGCGGCGTAACGCTCTGCACCTTCGCGTCCCTCTGCCAGATGTTGTGCGGCGAATGCCCCACCTTTGGCGGCTTTATGCCCCAATTCTTCGGAAAGCGGCTGCAGGACGCGGTTCACAAAATCGCGCATCACTTCATCGCCCGGCCAGCGCTTCTCCACCACTTCGCGCATCAGAGCAACCAGCAGGGGTTCTTCCGCAATGCGGGCGGGCTGCTCTTTTTCTTCGGGTGGGGGGATTTCGCTCTCGGCTTCTTCGTTCCAAATGTCTCGTTCTTCTTCAGTCATAAGCGCTCCTTTTGGGGTAATGGTTTGTGCTAGAATTAAGCATAAATGCCTTAGAACCTATCCGAAAAATAATTGAAAGCGGAGACGAAACCTGATAGAAAAGGGTTTGCGAAAATCCAATCTAAAAGGTAACGTCTCCATGACAAAGGATAGCACAAAATCGAACAATCATTACACCATTCCT
>DAOUAN010000096.1:0-5400 GCA_034433385.1 Anaerolineales bacterium
GTCAGTTGTTTGAAACCAGCTTGTTGCGCGACAAGCTGATGGAAATGATTACCGCCGATGTACCGCGCGAACAGGAACAAATTTGGGCACGCCACATCCTGGTCGCTGATGAAGCCACCGCCAAACTCGTCCTGGAACGCCTGAAAAAAGGCGATGACTTCGCCAAGTTGGCCACCGAACTCTCCCAGGACCCCGGCTCTGCCTCCAAAGGCGGTGATTTGGGCTGGTTTGGTCGCGGCGTGATGGTGCAACCGTTTGAAGAGGCCGCCTTCAATCTCAAAAACATTGGCGACATCAGCGAACCGGTGCAAACTCAATTTGGCTGGCACATCATCCAACTGATCGCCCGCCAGATGCGCCCGCTCACCGCGGATGAGTACGCTCAGGCCAAAGACAAAGCCTTCCAGGATTGGCTGACGAAAGCTCGCGACGAATACAAAGTCCAGACGTTTGATTATTGGAAAGAACGCGTTCCGGCTGAGCCGAATTTCAACACACTGGCCACCCAGGCTGCTACCGGTCAGTAAGCCATTCTGCAAGACAAAAAATCTCCCGTCCGAACGACGGGAGATTTTCATTTTTCCAGAAACGCCCTACAGATTCCGCCGCCCCACCAGATGAAACAGGGCACGCGCCACCGTAAGGATCACCACCATGCCTGAAATCACCCCACCCAACACCAGGAACAGGGCCTGCCAGTCTTGCAAGCGCGCTTTAAGCTGCTCCCGCCGCGGCAGACGTATCCGCCCCTGCAGCCGAGAGACCACCTCCTTCGGCGGTTGCACCGGCTTCAACATCCCGGCTAGATGCGCTTCAAGGGCATCCAACGGAACTTCTCGAGGAGAAAAATCTTTCGGCTTCATTCCACCTCAACTCAATCTACATCCAAGGTAATATTTTGTTCACTCAGTTGATCCCGCAGCGCCAGCAACGTGCGATGATACAGGCTCTTGATGGCGCCCTCACTCCGTCCCATAATTTGGCCGATCTCGGCGTTCGAAAGATTCTCAACAAATTTGAGAATGATCAAATGCTGACGGTCGGGCGGCAAGCGACGAATCAAACGCAAAAGAGCATCTTGCTCTTGCGAGCGCACCAGATTTGCCTCGGGGTGATCTCCCTTAGCAGGCAATACCGGCAACTCAGTAAGCGGAATCTCCTGCTTGCGACTGCGATCGCGATGCCAGTTCGCCACCAGGTTATGTGCAATCCGATACAACCAGGCCGAAAACGGCACACCGCGATCGGTGTAATTGTGAATGTGATTCATCGCCCGCTGAAAGACCCGGGCGGTCAAATCCTCCGCATCGTGCAGATTTCCCGTTCGGTAATAAACATAGTTGAAAATTCGGTTGACGTACCGCTCGTAGAGCAAACCGAAAGCCTCGCGGTCACCTTGGGATGCACGAATGAGAATTTCTTCTTCGCTGAACTCTATCTCCGGCACGGTATAAACCCTACCGGCGAGGTTTGAAAAGGATAACCCCGCCGGATTTTAGAAGTTTCTGCAGAGTATAACACGTCCCATTGCAAGAACATTGTAAAACTCCAGAACCACGCCCTCCGAATAGCAATTCCAAATTTGGATCCACTGTAAAAACGAATTCACCCCAGAGAGCGCAAAGGGCGCAGAGAAAAACGGAAGGTACACTTCAAAAATCTCAGCGTTCTCTGCGAACTCCGCGGTGAGTTTGACCTTTTTGCAGGAGAGTCAAACCTGTTTTTTGGTATCATTGCGAGCCGCTGAAGGCGGCGAAGCAATCTCCGCCCTCATCCGGGGGTCTGCTTGCCACAGGCACGCGGCGCGGTCGGCGGCCTTTCTGGCCACCTCGCCGTGATACAGCAACGTGTTGGCTACAAAACAAGCGCAAAATCTCGTCACGGAGGTCGTTGTTCATGCTTTGTCCGTCCGTTGCACAAAAGTCAGGCTGGCCTGCCGGGTGATGGCTTCGACGGAAGAACGCCGTCTCGCATTCGGGCGAATTTTCAGATGAATTTTATCCCGAATGGACGTCAGGTTAGATTTGGAATGGCTGTCACATTTGGTTGCGGCTGGCCGCGCTATGATGCAACTGGTATAATTTTATGTCTTGCCCAGAGCGAAATGCTTTGTTAAAAGAACAAATGTGCTAAAATAAAACATATTCCACTTCCTCAGACAGACTTATGACCACAAATAACGTTATTCGCGTGGTTGGCGCCCGCGTTCACAACCTGAAAAACATTACCGTTGAAATCCCTCGCGACAAACTGGTCGTCATCACCGGCCTTTCTGGTTCTGGTAAATCCTCGCTGGCATTCGATACCATTTTCGCCGAGGGGCAACGTCGCTATGTCGAATCCCTTTCGGCCTACGCACGCCAGTTCATCGGCCAAATGGAAAAACCCGATGTAGATTACATTGAAGGCCTTTCCCCCGCTGTTTCCATTGACCAGAAATCCACCAGCCACAATCCCCGCTCTACTGTTGGCACCGTCACCGAAATTTACGACTACCTGCGCCTGCTCTTCGCCCGCGTGGGAACTCCCCATTGCCCCATCTGCGGGCGCGAAGTGGTCAAGCAATCGGCGCAAGAAATTGTGGATGCTATCGAAAAACTCCCCGAAGGCACGCGAATCCTGGTACTGGCCCCGCTGGTGCGCGGCCGCAAAGGCACATATCAGGCCGTTTTCGAGGAAATCCGCAAGGCAGGCTTCACTCGCGCCCGCGTCGATGGGCAGGTTTACAGCCTCGACGAGGAAATCAGCCTTGACCGTTACAAACAACACACCATTGAGGCCGTTGTCGATCGCCTGATCATCACCCACCCCAGCGACAAAGAAGAGCGCAAAGCGGCCCGCACCCGCCTGACCGACTCAGTGGAAACGGCCTTGAAATTTGGCGAGGGCTATCTCACCATTGCCAAGATCGAAAGCCCGAAATCACAGAGCACTTCCTCTGAGCAATATTCCTCTTCTGACCTGCACTTTTCCGAACATTTGGCCTGCCCCGAACACGGCATCAGCATCGGTGAAATCGAACCGCGGACGTTTTCTTTCAACACCCCGCACGGAGCCTGCCCCGACTGCCAGGGGCTGGGCACCAAACTGGAGATCGATCCCCAGCGCATCATCCCGGACCCTGACCGATCGCTGAACGATGGGGCGATTGCCAGCCTGGAGTGGAGCGGTCCGCGCGAAGAAGGTGGTTATTACTGGCAAAGCCTGCAAGCCGCGGCCCGCGCTTATAAGATAGACCTGGATAAACCCGTTCGGCTATTAACCAAAGAACAGCTGGACATCATTCTCTACGGCACGGGCGATAAGCCAATCCCGATGACGTATCAAAACGCCAACGGCAACGAATTCAAATTCACCCGCGCTTTCGAGGGCGTCATCCGCAACCTGGAACGTCGCTTCCGTGAAACCAACTCGGAATACATTCGCGAAAAAATCAGCGAATTTATGTCCGATCGTCCCTGTCCCACTTGCCAGGGGAAACGGCTGCGCCCCGAAGCCCTGGCCGTGACCGTAGATGGGGTCAACATCATCGAGGTCACCTCCTGGCCAATCAACCGCGCCCTGGAGTGGGTTGAACGCCTGTCTGGGCCTCATTCTCCGCTCACCGCTCGCCAGAAAGCCATTGCCGAACGTATCTTGAAAGAGATTCGGGAGCGGCTGGGGTTTCTGGTCAATGTTGGGCTGGATTATTTGACCCTGAGCCGCTCGGCAGCCACCCTTTCGGGCGGGGAGGCGCAACGTATCCGCCTGGCGACCCAGGTTGGCTCACGGCTGGTCGGGGTGTTGTATGTGCTCGATGAACCATCCATTGGCCTGCATCCCCGCGATAATACCCGTCTGCTCAATACCCTGCGCGGCCTGCGTGATTTGGGCAATACCGTTCTGGTCGTCGAACACGATGATGAGACCATCCGCACCGCTGATTGGATCATTGACCTCGGCCCGGCAGCCGGGGTGCACGGCGGGCGGGTCATCGCCGAGGGCACGCCCGAGGCGATTTTGGCGCACCCCACCTCCTTGACAGGGGCCTATCTTTCGGGGCGGAAAAAGATCGAGGTCCCGAAAAAGAGGCGCCCGGGAAACGGCAAAATGTTGACCATTGTGGGGGCACGGGCAAACAATCTGAAGAACATCACCGTTCGCATCCCCTTGGGCAAGCTGGTGTGCATCACCGGCGTAAGCGGTTCGGGAAAATCTACTTTGATGACGGATATCCTGTACAATGCCCTGGCCGCGCGCCTGATGGGGGCACGAACGCAAGCCGGTGACCATGACAGGATTGAGGGCATAGAGCATCTCGACAAGATCATCAATATTGACCAGTCGCCTATCGGGCGCACACCACGTTCCAACCCCGGCACCTATACCGGCCTATTCGACGAGATTCGCAAGCTCTTTGCCGAATTGCCGGAAAGTAAAATCCGCGGCTATAAACCGGGGCGTTTTTCTTTCAACGTGCACGGAGGGCGCTGCGAAGCCTGCCAGGGACAAGGCGAATTGCGCATTGAGATGCAATTTCTGCCCGATGTGTATGTGCCCTGCGATGTATGTCACGGGACACGCTTCAACCGCGAGACATTGCAGGTGAAATTCCGCGAGAAGTATAGCATTGCCGACGTGCTGGATATGACCGTGGATCAGGCGCTGGAGGAATTCAAAAATTATCCGGCGATGAAAAACAAGTTAAAGTTGTTGCAAGAAGTGGGGTTAGGGTATATTAAAATCGGCCAGCCAGCCACTACCCTCTCCGGAGGCGAGGCGCAACGGGTGAAACTGGCCCGTGAGCTTTCGCGCCGCCCCACCGGCCGCACCCTTTATGTGCTGGATGAACCCTCTGTAGGGTTGCATGCAGCAGATGTGCATAAATTGATCGAGGTGTTGCAGCGGCTGGTGGATGCCGGCAACTCGGTGTTGATTATCGAGCACAATCTCGACATCATCAAAGTCGCCGATTGGATCATTGACCTTGGCCCGGAGGGCGGGGATCGCGGCGGTGAGATCGTGGCAGAGGGTACCCCAGAGGAGATTTGCCACGTGGAGGCATCGTACACTGGTCAATTTTTGCAGGCACACATGGCCGGGTAAAGCCTGCCCCTCCTCGTTTCGGTTACGCGCATTGGTTAGCCTCCCCACAATCACATAAGTTCAGGTAAAATCATTTTCGTTACAAATCGGGTGGGTCATGACAACAGGCACACCCTCTTGAAAAGGATAAATTATGAGCAAACCACCATCTACTTCGAATGTACTCAGCTCCTATCGTAAACGCCGACAACCTCTCAACCCTATGATCATTTACGGAGCCGCTGGCCTGTTGATTCTGGCCGGCCTGATCATGCTGGTTATCTGGCTGAGCGGCCCGAACAAACCGCTCAATACGCTGTTCGCCACCAAAACGCC
>DAOUAN010000097.1:0-21769 GCA_034433385.1 Anaerolineales bacterium
AACCCCGACAACGACTATCACCTCAACCCCCTGAAATCACTCTCTTGGAGTTTCTATGCCCATCCATTTTGGTACCGACGGCTGGCGAGCCGTCATTTCCGACACATTTACCTTCGACAACCTGCGCATCGTCGCGCAAGCCATCGCCGACGCGGTGGCCTCCGAGCACTGGGATAAAAGCGGCAACGGCGGTCAGGCCCCCGACCCCAAAAAAATCGTCGTCGGCTTCGACACTCGCTTCCTCTCCGATCGCTTTGCTGCGGAAGTGGCCCGTGTGCTGGCCGCCAACGGATTCAAAGTGCTGCTGGCTCAATCCGATGCACCCACCCCGGCCATCTCCTACGCCGTCAAACATCAGGGCGCCGTCGCCGGCGTGATGATCACGGCCTCCCACAATGCACCCCGCTACAATGGCGTCAAGCTCAAAGGCGCTTTTGGCGGCTCGGCGTTACCGGAACAATGCCGGCGAGTGGAAATTTACATCAACGACAACGAACAGCGTGCTCGCGGCCCCAACCTGATGGACTTTGACAAAGCCCGCGCTGACGGCCTGATCCAAAAATTCAATCCCCTGCCCGCTTATTTTGAGCACCTGCACACGCTCATTGACACCGAAATCATCGCCGAAAACCCTCAACGCTTTGTGGTCGATGCCATGTACGGCGCGGGCCGCGGCGTAATCAAATCCTTTTTGCAAGGCACCGGCTGTGAAATTACTGAAATCCGCAGCGAAATGAACCCAGGCTTTGGCGGCGTGCACCCCGAGCCGATCGCCCGCTACCTCGGCGCTCTGGCTTCCGCCATCAGCGCCGGCATGGGCAACTTCGGTGTCGTCACCGATGGCGATGCCGACCGCATCGGCGCAATGGATGAGCGCGGCAACTTCGTGGACCCGCACAAGATCATGGCGCTGGCGCTACGCTATCTCGTCGAAAAGCGCGGCTGGACGGGTGCTGTTGTCCGCACGGTTTCAACCACCCGCATGATCGATCGCCTCGCCCAACGCTACGGTCTGAAACTCTATGAAACACCGGTCGGGTTCAATCACATTGCCGATTACATGATGAAAGAAGATGTGCTCATCGGCGGCGAGGAATCCGGTGGCATTTCCTTCAAAGGCCATATCCCCGAAGGCGACGGGCCGATCATGGGATTGCTCCTGGTCGAAATGCTGGCTGCTTCGCGCAAAACCCTGGTCGAGCTGGTGGACGATCTGCTGGCCGAAGTGGGGCCAGCCCACTACGAGCGTGTGGACTTGCGCCTGAGCCGACCGGTGGCCAAAAACGAGATCACGGCTTTTCTCACCCGCAATGCGCCGGCCGAGATCGGCGGGCAAAAGGTCAGCGAAGTCAATCAACGCGATGGGGTCAAATACATCCTTGCCGACGATTCCTGGCTGCTCATTCGTCCCTCTGGCACGGAACCGGTGCTGCGAGTGTACGCCGAAGGGCGCTCACCCGAAATGCTCAAAGCCCTGATCGGCTACGGGCAAAAAGTAGCCACGACGCTGGTATAAACAAAAATGGAGCGGGAGATTTACCCGCTCCATTTTTTCTTTCCATCAATTCAGCGATGGCTCAGCGGGGCAGCGCGCAAACGCCTCGCCAACAAAATCACAATCACCAACGCCAGCGCCATCACAGCCAGGCCAGGGGCGCCATATTCATCCGCAAAACCTGTGCCCGGCAACAATGTGGAGGTGGGCACCACCGTCAGCTGAGCCTGCGCTGCCTGGGTCAACGCTGCCGCTACCGTTGCCGTGGCCGGATCGTTCGTCGGCGTGACCGCAGGCGTATCCGTCACCACCGGCGAGGCAATGACCGGCGTCTGCGTCGGTGGCGGAGGCAGGGTAGCCGTCGGCAAAGCCTGGGCCGCAAAGGTGGCGGTCAGCCCGGCAGAAATCAGTGCATTTTGAGTCGCCTGAGCATTGGCAGCCTGCTGCTGCGCCCGACGTTGATTGGGCACCACCATGAGCGCATACACAGCCAGGCAGGCGATCGAAAGAAGCACAATGCCGCCCAAAATGCCCGCCGCGATCAGGAAGGTACGGTTACTGGATTCTTCCGGCGGTGGGGCTTCAAAACTGGTTTCATCGCCTTCGTACATGGATCACTCTCCTCGCTTTCAAAATCACTGAGCCGGCCCTGGCCTTTCCACCAGAAACGCGGCTTGTTCACAAGTGTCTTAATTATCCCACAACTTCAAGGTTTACAAGAGGTGCGAGAATCGTCTCGCCATTTTCCAGCTTGACCTCGGCAGCAGGAGCACGTAAACCGCTCGGCAGAACCGTCAGACCCGGCTTCAAGTTGACCAGCGTGCCGATCATCCCCATGGCCGGTGAACGACGCAAACGTACCTGCTGCCCTGGCGCAAAAATATCCACCTCGCGCGGGGCCGACGGCTCCTGTGTCACTGGCAAGGGAATGATAATCTCAGGCCGCGCTCCGCTATAACGGTCATACGCCTCCGCATGAAGCGTAACTTCTCGCTTCACATTCGTCGTTAACAGGCGATATGCCGCCGAATTCATCGGAATCTCGCCAAAACCATCGGTGACCACAATGGGGAAGCGCATCTCCCGCGCCAGCGGCAACAACGTTGGAGAAATACTGGAAAGGATCAGCCCGCGCACGGGCAACTCTGCCGCCACACGCAACGCCTCGGCATCTTTGCAAATGCCGGCAATCACCATCGCCCCCCGAAAACTGATGTCCAGTTTGGCAGCCGTGAGCATATCGGCCGCGCTCTCCGTCAGGTTGACCAGCGTGCCCATCTCCACGCGTCCATTACCCCACACCCCCTGGATCAACGCTCCCGTCGTCTGGATGACCGCGCCTCGCTCGGGGATAATTTGGGTGACGATCCCCGGTATGCCGGCGCGCAACTGCAAACTGGTTTCGCCGACCTCCAGGAGCACCTCGCCCCCACCCACCGCCACCACCCGACCGTCGCGCGGGGCGCGCACCACCCGGGGGAAGATTCCACTGCCGTTGGCGATCACCGCTCCCGCAGCAAGACGATCGCCCACCTTGCAGCGGATCAGCCGCTCTGCCCGGGCCGCGCTCACGTTGAGCAGGCGCCCCACATCCAGCAAGACGTGTTCAGTGGCCCAGGGGGCCTCAGCGATCACATCCGTAGGATTGACCTTTTGATCCAGGCGAGTGATCACCCGCCCCGCTACCGGCAGTTTTCGTTCTCGGATGATGAGCGTCAACGGCAAGATATGATGAACAGGCGCCAGCATCTTTCAGCCTCCCAGAGTCCAATGCCATTTTTTAATCAGCTCGCGTCGGCGAACCGCATCGGCTGGCAGGTTCAACGGGCGGCCGCGCCCATCGAAAATCACACCCAGCGTTCCGCCGCTGACCGTCAACGTGCCGCTGCGCCCCGGCCCAAAGCCCACATCCACCCCACGGGCCGGCTGAAGATGCAATTGTCCCACCTGCCCGGTCGCCAGCGGCAGCAGATCCAGCGTGCCAGATTTGACCTCGGCGCGCGCTTCCGTGCCATCTTCATACGTCAACCGGGCACGTAAAATCGTAGCCCCATAACTGGCCGAAACCACCGGCGAAACGACCGTGCCCACGCTCAAGAAGGCACCGGATTCCAGCACCTGAACGGGCAACAAACTATTTCTCTCTGCCGCCGCCCCTAACAAAGGCAAAAGATTGTTCTGGTCGAGGATCACCGTAGTCACGCCCACCGGCTGAATCCCATCCAGCAAAAGCAAAAGGCTTTGTCCGGCATTGGCCGCATCCGCCAGAATACCGCCGCTTGCCAGAATGGGGTCAAAAAGCGGGGTGAGATTGTGGCGCAAATGAGCCACATGGGGCGGAAAATTCTTGCGCACGGTGCGAAAAGCCAGGCGCAGCATCTGCCGCGCCACCGCCTGTACGATGGCTTGATCCTCACGAGTGGCCGGGATCGTGGTCGGATACAACCCCATCTGATGCAGGGCATCACGCACCATGCTGGCGGGAATATCCAGCGGCAGCCAGCGCATGATTTCATCCACCGAAGTATAGCTGAGCAGGCCGGGCAAATTTTCACCCAGCCCAAACTGGGGATACACTCCCAGCGTAGCCTTCTCCTTAAACCCGGCAGCGATCGTGGTGGCTGAGGCGCCAATATCCACGCTCAAAATTCCTTTGGCCGAGCCATACACTTTGCTCAAAAAGCGCATCATCCGGCCCAAAGCATACCCCGTCGGCAGGGTATGCCCGGTCGCCCAGGAATCGATCAGGTCCACCCCCTTCAGCTGCTTCTTGCGGACCTCCACGAAAAGCCGCGCCAGTTCTCTCGCCGCCGGCTCCAGGTCTTCCGTCTCCAGCGAGGGACGGATGTTGGGACTGAAATACAACGATGAAGCCAGAGATCCTAACAAGGCCTTGACCTCCGGCTGGATTTTTTGGTTGCCAGCGAACAGAACAAAGGGGCGTCTCTCGGCAGGCAACAGGTACGCTGCCAGACCAATTGGCTCCAGCATTTTTTGCACCGAACGCGAGGCCCCGCCATCTGTGCCACCGGTCACCACCACCACATCCGGGCGCAGACGCAGCAACGCATCCAGTTGTTGATCGGCGCGGCGATGATCATTCAGGCTAATCGTTTCGACCAGGCGGGCATAAATGGTCTCAGTCAGGCGACGGGCGGATTCAATGGAAACTTCCGGCAACAAGCCGACCACCACTGCCCTAAGCGTGGGCCCGGCAGAAAGAGTCGCCACCAGCGCATCTACCCCAGATCCATTGGGCTGGGTGGGGACGATCAGGGTTTGTGTCTCATCGAGCAGGGTCTTACCGGTGATCGTCTCCAGGTGGCGAATCGCCGCTCGCACCCCTTCGCTGACGTCTTTGAACGGTGCTTCAGCCGAAGTGGGCGCCTGACCAGCCGCTACGAAGCGATACTGCCCCTCGACGACGTCAAAAAGCACCGCCCGCGTGGTGGCTGCACCAATATCCAGAGCTAACAGGGATTCACCTTCAATCAAAGAAGCAGGCATATCAGAATCCAAGGAGAGTAGCAATGGCTGCCAGACGTTCCAGCAAAGCAGTCAACGCTGCTGAAAACAGGCCGGCAAAAAGGACACCCAGTGTTATCGTGATGAAAATGCGTCCCAGCCAGGCAAGCGCCTCGATCCAACCTGGACGATGGATCTCACCCTGATCATCCAACCGCGCCCCAAAATGGAAATAGGCCAGGCTGGCCACCACACCGAGCAAAATCATGGCGGCATTGAACAACGCCTCCAGCGGTGAAATGCCACGCACAATTGCCTCGCCCACTCCAAAGGCGTTAATTGTCGCTGCACTTTGAGGAAACAACGTGCCAGTCACTGCGCCACCAATCGCCACGGCTGCGCTCACCCCCGCCAGGTAGGCCATCACCGGTCGTCCCAGGCTGCTCAGCCGCGGCGAGACCTTCAGCAACATCAGCCCCATACCGATCAACGGAATCACCAGGAGCAGTCGCTCCGTTGGCGTGCCGGCTCGCAAGGGATACAACAATTTTGGCCACAGCCCCTCCCAAAAAGCGATCACCGCCACATAGCCAGCCGTCACTCCCACAAAAAGATACGTGGCGATGCGGAAGAGAGGGTTATCGCCCAGTAAATAACTGAAAATCATCAAAGTAAGGAGAAAGCCGAGAATGGCTGCAAAGAGGTCTGCCGAGAACGCCATGTTATTCCATCTCCACCGCGGCGGATCGCTCGCGCCAGCCCAGGACAAAATTCCAGGCAGCGCCAACGGACATCATGAGAATCGCCAACCACAGACCCAGGCTGTAGGCATCCCAATATCGGCGCACCAGGCCCGGCCGATCGGCGTTGTTTCTCTCCATCACCGCTCCATCGTACAGCCCGCTCAAAAGGCCGGTAACCTGACCCGACTGATAATAAGGTTGCAATAGGGGGCCAGCCTGAGCACTGCTGATCAAAATCAGCGGGGTTGAGCCGCGCACAGACTGGCTTTGTTCAACCCACAGCCGACCGCTTTCGACGTTATCGGTGATGATCAGCACAGCCGCAAAATCGGAAAAAGATTGCACTCCTTGCAGTGGCTGGCTCTCCCATGCGGGAGCCAGATCGGTGGCAAAGGGCACCGCCTGCACGGGGTTTTGCACAAAAGCGCGCACCCCGCTCAGGCCGCCGGGCAAATAACCCAGGTTCAGGTATTGCGCCCGGCTCTGGTAACCATGCTCCTGCTGGGTTCGGCTCAAGAAGCGTTCGGCCAGGTCGGCGCCGAGGGGCGATGTGGAAACGAATACCAGGCGTGGATGACGCAGGATGATGAGCGAATCGATGAACGGAGCCGCCACCGCTTCCAGTTCACCCGACAGAGCCGGCTGATACTCGAAGACAACCAGCACGGGAGCGTCCTCCGGCAGCGCAGCAATGACATCTCTGGCCGCAAACACCGAGGGTTGAAAGACAGGCACAGCAAAAAAGCGGCTACCGCCAAAAAAGATCAGCGCAGTGAGGCCAATCAACAGGGCAGCAATCACCCAGCGCAACAGCCGCAAGGGACGAATGGCAGGGGGCGATTGAAGCGGTTGAGGGGTTGTCTCCGCCGCCAGAATCTGATCCAGCAGCGCCATGTGGCTTTGCTGTTCTTCGGTGACTTGAAGTTTGAGCGAAACCGGTCTGGGGTTGGGCGAGGAGATTCCCGTCAGAGGCACGGGTAGCACCCCTCGCAAACCAGCCAGCGGGCCCTGTTCTTCTTGCACTTCGGAAGCGCCGATTTCAGCGCCCTCTTCCAATGTGGCTTCCACCGGGCGCATTGCCTGAAGCCAGGAGGGTAATTCGGCAGGTGCCAGTGCTTCTTCACTTTCTTCGGGCATCAGGCCTTCTTCGGCAGGGGACATCTCGGCGGTGCTCAATAACCAGTCGGGGAGATCCGCCGCAAAGATTTCCTCCATGCCTTCCGCGGAGAGTGGGGCTTCAGCAAAGGCCGGTTTGGGTTCTTCAGCTGGCACTTCGGGGGCGGTTTCGGCCGCCGACATTTCGCTCTCCTGGGAGCGCAAGCCGGCCAGCCAATCGGGTTCAATGTGCAATTCGCTGGTGGGAATGGGCGGCGGTGCGATGAAGGCGGGAGCAGCAGGAGGCGGGGGCTCTTCTGCAGGGGTTAGCGCTTGTGGGGCGGCGGGTTCAGCGCTCAGGCCTTGCAGCCAGTCGGGCAGGGCGGTCTCTTCCAGCGCAGAGGCGGGCTCTGTTGTCTTCCCAGGCTCTTGCAGCCAGGCAGGGAGCGCTTCTTCTTCGGGCGGCAGTTCTGCTTCTGCAGAGGGCGCAGCAGGCGGCAGATCTTTGAGCCAATCGGGGAGTTCTGTCTCTTCGCCGGGCAAGGCCTCAACCGCGGGTAGAGATTCTGCCTCGCCTTTTTCTGCGGACTCGAGGGCACGCAGCCAGTCAAGATCGAGAGACGGCTCGGCAGCTGGTTCTTCGCGGGGGGCAGCGGGCGGCTCAGCGGCGGGACCGCTGGGCTGCTGCTCCGATTCGGATGGTTCACTGGCGCTGGCCTGGGCAAACCATTCAGCAAATTCTTCGCGCGATGAGGTGGCTTCCTGGCTGGGGGTCAAAGCAGAGAACCAGTCGGGAAGGTCGGCGGAGGCAGGCGCTTCGCCCATGGAGGAGGAGGGAGGGGAACCAGCCGAGGGCGGGAATCCGGCCTGGGAGGGCGCGCCCGGCTCCTCTTCCGGCTGCGAGGCGGCGGGTTGGCTTTCGCCTTCGGCCAGGCTGCGTAGCCAGTCGGGAATCTCTTCCTCTTCTTCGTCTGCCGCTTGCGATTGCAGGCCTGCCAGCAGGTCGGTCGGTTCTTGAGGGGGGGGTGTTGGCGACGGCGGGGGAGGAGGCGGTTCTTGCCGGGCGGCCTGACGCGCCTGTTCGCGAGCGTCGCGCAGCCATTGCGGTAAGATGGGTTCCAGTTTGCCGGTGTCAATGGGGGTAGGTGCCTGCCCGGGTTGAATGGGGCCGAGGTCTTTGGGCAAAGGCGAATTGCAACTCCGACAAAATTCCAGTTCTTCGGGGTTGCTTTCACCACAAACGAGACAAATAATTTCAGCCATCACTTCCCCCCGTATGGTCGATCAATGCCAGAGAGCACGCGCAGACCTGTGGCGAGGGTGCCGAGCGCAACGCCAAGAAGGATGCCACGCGCCCCGCCAAGGACCAGCACCTGGTTCACCCAGCGGGCGAGGATGCCGAGGATCGGCACTTCACCAAAGGGAAGGGTGGCCAGGCCAAGGAGGGAAAGCATGGCAAAGGCCAAAAAGAGGAGGCTGTTGAGGCTGGGATGACGGCGGGCAAGGCGGATGGCGGCGTAAATCAGGGTTACAGTGAGCAGAGCCATCAGGCTGGCTTCGACGGGCTGGAGGATGGCGTTCATGATCCATTGCATCCAGGGCTGATTGGGGCGCCAGAAGCGCAGGAAAAGGCCAGCGAAGAAGGTAACCAGGAACGCCAAAAGCAGGATGGCGCTATAGGCGCTGCCTTTTTCGTTGCGGCGGATTTTTTCGCCGTGCACGGTGATGAGGTTGAACACGCCTAGCAGCACGGCAAAGGCAGCCAGCAGCATGGCCCAATTGAGCAAAATGTTTTGAACAGGGGCCAGGGCAGGGATGAAGTAGCCAAGCAAGACGATCAGACCGGCAAAGAGGGCGATGGCGACGTTGAAGAATTGCATCACAGCCCTCCTAGTAGCTTGAGGATGGCGCCGCCGACCAGGGTAAGGATGAGCAGCCAGCGCAATATATCCTGGACAGTGAGGCTGGCGGCATGGGCCGGGGTGGCGCTGAGATAGGGGGCGATAGCGTAGAGTTCTTCGCCGATTAGCGGTTCGGCGGAGGTAGCGAACAGGGCCGATTGGGCGGTGAGGTCGTCGCTGGCGCCGATGGTGAGGGCGTCGGCACGCTCGGCGGCTTCGCTCAGCAGAGCGACTTCGGCGCCGAAGTGACCCAGCAAAATGCTGGCCGAAACCGTTTCATCATGGATCACCGGCAGGGCACCGGCGGCATAGGAAAAGGGACTGAGGCCACTCAAGCGACCGCTGGTGGGTTGATAGAGTTCTTCCGCTGCGACGGCGCGGTAACCGGCTTGAAGGCTATCTTGAGCCAGCAGGGCCAGGGTTGGGTCACCGGTGGTAGCGACAAGGGGCTTGTCGCTGAGGGAAGTGCGTTCAGCCAGATGCCGCAGGGTGGAGAGAGCAGCCAAACTGGCGCCGCTTTGAGGGGTAAGCATGTCGCCGCGTCCTAGCGAGAAATGCAAGCGGGTACCATTTTCCACGCTCAGGCCAATCGCACGTTGAATCTGGACAATGGCCGGGATGGTGCGGAATTTGGGCGGCGATTTACGCTGAAGGAGGGCAATGATTAGCCAGAGAAAAGCAGCAAAGACAATCAGCAGAAGGGCAGCCAGGGAAAAAAGACTCATAGGCCCTCCTGGGCGAGGAATCTGGCAAAGGCGTGAGTTTCTTCAGAATCTTCCAGGGTGCGCGCCAGGGCCAGGATTTGCTCATGCCCGGCCAGCCAGTCTTTGCCAAAATAAAGCGCCTGGGCGCTGAGCAGGAGAAGAGGCCCTCCTGCTTCCAGCAACCAGGCGGCAAGCGATTGCAGGTGATAGCGTTGCAATATTTGGGCCCAGCGAGGCCAGTATTCGCGAGGCATTTGCATGTTCTCAGTATAGCATAAATTTTTCCTGGCTTAGCGGGCGTTCATGGGCTAAATCATGGTTGGCTCATGATAGACGCCAAAGACTTCCTTCATAACGCCGACGATTTCACCCAGAGTGGCATAGGCGCGCACAGCATCCAGGATATAGGGCATGGTGTTTTCTGTCCCTTCGCAGGCGATTCGCAGCCGATCGAGGGCCTGGCCGACGCGGCCGTTGTCGCGTTCCTGCCGTATCTTTTGCAGGCGCGCTACCTGCCGATCGTAGCCATGGGGGTCCATTTCCAGGATGGGGATGGTGATGGGTTTGTCTTCCACATAGGCATTGACGCCGATAATCTTGCGCACACCTTCGTCAATTTCGCGCTGATAGCGATAGGCTGCATCGGCGATTTCGGATTGGAAGAAGCCTTTTTCGATGGCCGGGATCACGCCTCCCAATTCCTCGATACGGCGGAAGTATTCGTAGGCTTGCCGTTCAATGCGGTTGGTCTGTGCTTCGACAAAGAAGCTGCCACCCAGCGGATCAACGGTGTTGGCTACGCCTGATTCTTCAGCAATGATTTGCTGGGTACGAAGGGCAATCGTCACCGCCTGTTCAGAGGGTAGAGCCAGGGCTTCATCCAGTGAATTGGTGTGCAGGCTTTGCGTTCCACCCAAAACGGCAGCAAGGGCCTGGATGGCCACGCGCACCACATTGTTCTGCGGCTGCTGAGCGGTGAGCGAGACGCCCGCTGTTTGGGTGTGGAAACGCAACAACCACGAACGCGGATTTTTGGCCTTGAAGGTATGACGCATTTCCCGCGCCCAGATGCGTCGGGCCGCGCGATATTTGGCAATTTCTTCGAAGAAGTCGTTATGGGCATTGAAGAAGAAAGACAGGCGCGGGGCAAATTCATCTACATCCATACCACGGGCGATGCCCCAGCGCACGTATTCCATGCCATCGGCCAGGGTAAAGGCCAGCTCCTGGGCCGCTGTGGAGCCAGCCTCACGAATGTGATAGCCGCTAATAGAGATGGTGTTCCACTGCGGCACGCTCTTCGAGCCGAATTCCATCGTATCCACCACCAGCCGCATGGACGGTTCTGGCGGGAAGATGAACTCTTTCTGGGCGATGAACTCTTTGAGGATGTCGTTTTGAATCGTACCGCGCAGCTGGTCTGGACGCACACCCTGTTTTTCCGCAGTGGCGATGTACATGGCCCAGATCACCGCTGCTGGCGAGTTAATCGTCATGCTGGTAGAAACTTTGTCCAGCGGAATGCCATTCAACAAAATTTCCATGTCCTTGAGGGATGAGACCGCCACCCCGCATTTGCCAAATTCCCCCAAAGCCTCCGGCGCATCCGTATCATAGCCCATCAGAGTAGGCAGGTCAAAAGCGATGGAGAGGCCGGTCTGCCCTTGTTCGAGCAGATACTTGAAGCGAGCATTGGTCTCCTCAGCCGTGCCGAAGCCGGCGAACATGCGCATCGTCCACAATTTGCCGCGATGCAACGTGGGATGGACCCCGCGCGTAAACGGGTATTCCCCCGGCAGTCCGAGATCAGAATCGTAATCGAGATCCGCCACATCGAGCGGGGTATAAAGCCGGTTGATCGGTTCCGAAGAGGTAGTGATAAATTGTTCTCGTCGTTCCGGCATGGCGGCCAGCGCTTTTTGCAGACTGGTCTTCTCCCACGTTTCGAGCGCTGCTTTTAACTCTTCTAGTTTTTTCTTGTCGTACATTTTTGTGCTCCTCATTTGACGAAGTTCGCACACTCAATGATGAAATTATAGCAGAGTACACATCTCAATAGAGGCATTGTAGGAATTTCCTCGCCTCTCTCAGGCAATACAAGCACGGCGAAACTCGCTTTTAAGGTATACTCTCTTTGAATTCCATTCCTCATCAGGTGACCATGCCCCGTTTTGAAATTGACGTTGACCCATGCGATCACATCACTGCCGACGCCATCGGCCAGCCTGGTCAGCGCGTCTTTTACCTGCAAGGCTATCAGGATCAACGCACCATCACCCTGTTGATCGAAAAAGTCCAGTTGCAATCGCTGGCCATCGGCATTGAGCAGTTTCTCTCCCAAATCAGCCACGAGAACCCCTCCTTGCCCGAAGCTTCGGCCGACTACCTGGAAGAAAACATGCACATCCACCCGCCTTTCGATCCGCTCTTTCGGGTCGGCGAGATTGGCTTGGGATACGATGCAGAACGTGATCGGGTAGTCATCTTCCTCAAAGAACTCCTCAGCGAAGATGCCGATCCCGAATCGGCTGCCATCGTGCGCTTCTGGTGCTCGCGCGATCAGGTGCGCCGCCTGGCTCATTGGGGCATGGAAGTCGTCCAGCGCGGCCGCCCCATTTGCCCCCAGTGTGGTCAACCGATGGAACCCGAAGGCCACTTCTGCCCTAAAAAGAACGGACACAAACACTGAGCCGCAGCCGTGAACAATAGACTTTATCTGCAATAAGACTCGGTTCTCTTTTGCATCGAATTTTCACGAAGAAAATTTGCGTATTCGTGTCCTTCGATGCGGAGTTGGCTATTGCAAAGAATGACTCATGAAAAATGGCTGAATGCCCTGCAACAGGGCGAACTCGAACTTGAAGGTCAATTCCTGCCAGGCAGCAACTACACCTTCCTGGTAACCATTCGCTATGCCGATCAAACCTTTCTCGCCGTGTACAAACCCAGCCGCGGCGAACGCCCATTGTGGGATTTTCCTGAGAACAGCCTGGCGCGGCGCGAAGTCGCTGCCTACCTGGTCAGCGAAGCGCTCGGCTTTCACCTCGTCCCTTGCACCGTTTTCCGCCACCATGCCCCTTACGGCCCTGGCTCACTGCAACGGTACATTGAACACGACCCCGAATATCACTACTTCGCATTTAGCCCTGAAGACAAATCCCGCCTGCGCCCGGTAGCGCTCTTCGACCTGCTGGTCAACAACGCCGACCGCAAAGGCAGCCACATCCTCATCGAACGCGAAACGCGAAACGTATGGGCCATTGATCACGGCATTTGTTTTCACGAAGAAGACAAACTTCGCACCATAATTTGGGATTTCGCCGGCGAAACGATTCCGGCCGATCTGCTGGAGCGTCTCCGCCCGCTTCTTTCCCCGACCTGTAGCCTGCTCACCGCTCTTGAGCCTTATCTCACCCCCGGCGAGATCGCCGCCCTTGTCTCGCGCGCCCGCGCCTTGCTTACAAGTGGTGTTTTCCCTCACCCTCCCAGCCAGCGCAGAGCCATTCCCTGGCCCCCTATCTAACCTCTCAGGAGAAAAAATGCACTACAAGCTCGCTTTCATTGGCTTTGGTAACGTCGCCCGCGCCCTGGTACGGCTGCTCGAACGCAAACGTGACCTGCTCCAACAGCAATACCACCTCACCTTCAGTGTCACTGGCATTGCTACCGCCCGACACGGCAGCGCCATCCATCCCGCCGGCCTGGATGCGATTCGCTGCGCCCAGGTCGTCGAGGCAGGAGAATCGCTCGTCCCCTTTGGCGAGATTGCGGTGAGCGACAACTTCGATTTCATCCAAAAATGTGGCGCCGACCTGCTCTTCGAGAACACGCCAGTCAACCATCAAACCGGCCGCCCCGCCATAGATCATGTACATGCCGCCTTGCACGCTGGCATGCACGTTGTAACCGCCAACAAAGGCACGGTCGTTTACGGTTACCATGCCCTGAGCGAGATGGCAAAATCGCTGGGCAAAAAATTTCTCTTTGAAGCCACCGTGCTGGGCGGAGCGCCGGTCTTTTCCGTATTTCGTCATGCCTTCCCGGCCGCCCAATTGCTCTCCTTTGAGGGAATCATCAACTCCACTACCAACATCATCCTCTCCCGCATGGAACGCGGCGAAACCTTTGAACAGGCCGTCCATTATTGCCAATCCATCGGCATCGCCGAGGCCGATCCCTCCAACGATGTAGATGGCTGGGACGCGGCTATCAAAGTAGCCGCGCTGGTTACCGTGCTGATGGACATCCCCTTCACCCCCTTGCAAGTGGATCGCACCGGCATTCGCGGCATAACTCCCCAAATGATTGAAGAGGCGCGCCAGCAGGGCAAACGCTGGAAACTGGTCTGCTCTGCCCAAAAATTGAACGGCGAAGTGCACGCCCGCGTCGCACCGCAGATGGTGCCCCCCGATTCGCCGCTCTACAACATGCAAGATTCCACCACCGGCATCGCCTTTCGCACCGACGTGCTCGGCGACTACACCATCCTCGAAGCCGAGCGCCCCGGCCTCACCCCCGGCCCTGAACCTACTGCCTACGGCCTGCTGGCCGATTTCATCAACATTGTCCGATCAGAAGCATGAGTCACACCGTTTCTCGCCAACAAGTCATCCACTGCCTGTGCGAAGAGTGGGGCAAATATCGAACCCGCTTTGAGAGCCTCCCGCCCGCCGAACAAGCCGCTTTCTTGCAGGGACAGGGATACGCCACCTTCCACGATTTGCTTGCCCACATCTGCGCCTGGTGGGAAGAAGGCCTGAAAGTCATCCATTCCATTTTGGAAAACGAAGAACAACCCCGCCGCGAATACGATATTGACACCTTCAACGCCAACGCCATCGAGCACTTCCGCCCCTGGTCTCAGGAAGACCTGTTCTTTCATTTTGAAAACCTGCGGCAAACCTTGCTCGCCCTGGTCTCCGAATTGCCCGAAGATGCCTTCAGCCATCGGCGTATTGCCAGCTGGCTGAACGCCGTCGTGCTGGAACACGCTGCCGAGCACAAAATCACCACTATTTTGCACTTTTAACCTAACTTTTGTGCAACCAGCAGACAAAAGATGAAAAAATTTGCAAGATTTCACCTCTTCCCCCACTTCGCCGCCTGCAGTGGCTCGCAAAGACACCAAACCGGGTTTCTTTTCTGATGGCCACAAAGCAGAACAGATTCAATTTTGGAGGGCCTATGAGCCAACAAGAAGTGTTTATCGTATCCGCAGTGCGCACCGCCATCGGGGTAGGGAAAGCCGGCGGGGCGCTATACCCCTTTCAGCCGGTGGAACTGGCCGCCTTGGTCATGCGAGAGGCGGTGCACCAGGCCGGAGTAGAACCAGCAGAGGTAGAAGACGTCATCTGGGGAGTGGTGACCCCCGTTGGCGATCAGGGGGCGAACCTGGCACGTTTGGGCGTGCTCAAAGCCGGTTTCCCGGTCACCGTTCCGGCCGTCAGCCTGAATCGCATGTGTGGCTCCAGCCAGCAGGCGATTCACTTCGCCGCCCAGGCCATCCTCGCCGGCGATATGGACATCGTCCTGGCCGGCGGCACCGAAATGATGTCACACCAGCCGCTCGGCGCCGATTACCCCGCCGAATGGCCTGATGTGGGCTACCGCCTGATTCACCAGGGGCTAAGCGCCGAAATGATGGCCGAAAAATGGCAGTTTTCCCGTTCTGAACTGGATGATTTTGCTTTTCGCTCCCACCTGCGCGCTGGCGAAGCCATTGAGGCCGGTCGCTTCAACGAACAAATCATCCCCGTCTCGCTGCCGGATGGAAGCCTGTTCGCCGTTGACCAGGGCGTTCGCCGCCCCCCGGACCGGGAAAAGATGGCCGCGCTCAAACCGGTCTTCAAAAATGATGGGGTCATCACCGCCGGCAATTCCAGCCAGATCAGCGACGGCGCGGCCGCCGTGCTGCTCGCCTCCGCCGAGGCCGTTCGCCGTTACAACTTGCGCCCCCTGGCGCGTTTGGTGGCTCGCGTGGTCGTCGGCTCAGACCCCACCCTGATGCTGGATGGCCCTATCCCAGCCACGCGAAAAGTGCTCCAACGCGCCGGCCTGCGTCTGGCCGACCTGGACGTGATCGAAATCAACGAAGCGTTTGCCAGCGTGGTGCTCGCCTGGGCCAAAGAATTGGATGCCGACCTGGAAAGAGTCAACCCCAATGGCGGCGCCATCGCCCACGGACACCCCCTCGGCGCCACCGGAGCGATTTTGATGACCAAATTGGTGCACGAATTGCAACGCCGCCAGGGTCGCTATGGCTTGCAAACCATGTGCATCGGTCACGGCATGGCAACAGCAACCATCCTCGAACGAGTATAAAATCAAACAGCGGCCGCCAGATGTGCGGTCGCTGTTTTTTTAACGTCAATTCGGGATAAAACCCATCTAAAAATTCGCCCAAATTGGGTTGTCATGGCGAGACGGCGTTCTTCCGTCTCGCCATCTCCCGCCAGGTTAGCCTGACTTTTGGGCAACGGACGGACCAACTTCTAGCAGCCATGACGGACAGAGAACGACTTATCCCGAACTCAGTTTTTTTAGGAATCGCCTGGCAGGATCAGCGCGAAAGCAGCTCTTCCAGCACCCGCCGCGATTGCTCCTCCACCAGGGCATGCTGACTGTGGCCGTGAGCATCCATGGTGACCACAACGGGGAAATCCTTCACTTCAATCACCCACATTGCCTCCGGCACGCCGAACTCCAGTTTATAAACGCCCAACACTCTTTGCACCGATTGGGCGATAAACGAAGCCGCCCCGCCGATGGCGTGAAAATAAACGCCCGGCGTTTCCTGGCATCCCTTCAGGGTCTTGGGCCCCATGCCGCCCTTGCCGATTACCCCTTTCAAGTTGAAATGCTTCATCACATCGGCCTGATAAGGCTCCTCACGAATCGAGGTTGTGGGACCAGCCGCAACAAACTTGTACTCTTTGGTATCCAGCCCGCTCACTACCGGACCGCAGTGATAAATTACCCCGCCATTGAGCAACTTCTTCAATTCTTCATACACTTCCAGGTCATCTCCCTGGGGCGGGCGCGTCTTCTTGATGAAAGTTTCCACCAGCCACTTGTGCGCGGCGTCACGCCCAGTGACCATGATCCCCGAAAGGCTGACCGGTTCGCCCACGCGCAAATCGCGAATCACATCATCATGGATCGGAATTTGAACTGCTCGCATTATGACCTCACTTGCTATTCATAGAATACCTGATCGCCCTTCACCGTCATCTTGCGGCGGCGATAAGCCCAGCACATGTACGAGACGGAGACGAAATAGCTGGCGGGCAGGCGGTGCAGTCCAGTAATCCGCGTGCCCAAGACCGTCGTCTTGCCGCCAAAGCCCATTGGGCCAATGCCCAATTGATTGGCCTCTTCTGTGATCTGCTGTTCCAACGCGGCCAATTTGGGGTCATCGCTCGATTCGCCCAGCTTATCGAAGAGGACTTCCTTCGAAGCAAAATAGGATGAGCCGCGATCTCCGCCGATGGCTACCCCTAACACCCCCGGAGCGCACCCCTGACCCTGAGCCCGGTGCACCACGTCCAGGATGACTTTGCGCACCCCGGCCAGATCACGACCCGCCCCCAGGCGGTTATCGGGCAAGGAATATTGTGCGCCCACGTTCTCGCAGCCACCGCCTTTGAGCATGAGCTCAATGGTCAGTTCGTCACCATCCACCTCTTCAAAGTGGATGTAGGGGAAATCATCGCCGCCGAGGTTGTTCCCGGTATTCTTATCGTAAATGGCGTCCACAGCGTTGGGACGCATGTACGAACGTTTGGTCGCCTCAGCCAGAGCGGTGCGGATTTGCTCCCGCAATTGCCGCGTGGACCACCCAAATGGGTAACGGACGTAGAAAATCGGCGTGCCGGTATCCTGGCAAATCGGCGTGGAATTTTTACGCGAGAGTTCGACGTTTTTCAAAATCGTCTCCAACGCACCACGCGCTGCCGAACCTGGTTCTTCTTTTTCTACTGCGGCGCGCAACCGCTCCTCCACATCCGCCGGCAAATCGGTGGCCGTGCGGCGGATAAGCTCCAGAATATCTGCTGTTAGATCACGCATAAAAGACACTCCTGACGATGTTGAAGGGTGAGGCATCTGCCTCATTTTAAACCGACGTCTCTAGTATAATCCAGGTAGAAATCTCTGCGGAGGCAAAATGAGCGAACGAAAGATACGTGTGTTGGTTGCCAAGCCCGGCCTGGATGGCCATGATCGCGGCGCCAAGGTGGTGGCCCGTGCGCTGCGCGATGCCGGTATGGAAGTCATCTACACCGGCTTGCGGCAGACACCGGAAATGATCGCCGAGGCCGCATTGCAAGAAGACGTAGACGTGGTGGGGCTTTCTATCCTCTCCGGTGCACACATGGCGCTGGTACCGCGCGTGCTTGAACTGCTACGCGCCAATGGACAGGAACATGTCAAAGTATTCATTGGCGGCATCATCCCAGATGAAGATGTTCCCCGCCTGAAAGAACTGGGTGTCACCGCCATTTACGGCCCTGGGGCATCTACCGAAGAGATTATCGCCGATATTCGCGCCGCAGTTCTAGGCATTCAACCTGCCTGAGATCGGCACAGATGGCGGAGCGTATTTCCGATATGACCCTGGCACAATCTGTCCTGGCAGGCGATCGTCTCTCTCTTTCTCGTTTACTCACCCAGGTAGAAAACAACACCCCTGAAGGACACGCGGCATTAATTGAGCTTTTCCCTCATACCGGTCAGGCGCACCTGATCGGGGTGACCGGCGCGCCCGGGACGGGGAAATCCTCCCTCGTCAATCAACTGGCGTTGCACTACCGCCGCAAGGAACAAAAACGCGTTGCCATTGTGGCCGTAGATCCCTCCAGCCCGTTCACCGGCGGGGCGGTATTGGGCGATCGCGTGCGAATGCGCGACCTGGCCGGCGACCCTGGGGTGTTCATCCGCTCGATGGCTTCGCGCGGCTCATTGGGCGGGCTGGCGCAAGCCACCGCCGCAGTGGCCCAGGTCTTCGATGCGGCCGGCTACGAGATTATCTTAATCGAGACGGTAGGCGCCGGCCAAAGCGAAGTAGACATTGCTCGCCTGGCACATACCACCATCGTCGTCGAGGCGCCCGGCCTGGGAGATGACATCCAGGCCATCAAGGCTGGCATTCTGGAAATCGCCGATATCCTGGTGGTCAACAAAGCCGACCGCCCCGGCGCGGAGAACACCATCAAGGCCCTACGCAACGCCCTGGAACTGGCTCACCCACTGCGCCATGTCTTCCAGCATCATGGCCGCTTGGAAGTGGTCGAAGCGCCGACAAGACCAGTTGAATACAATTCCTGGATTCCGCCCCTGCTGGCAACCGTCGCCACGGAGGGAAAGGGCATTCAGGAACTGGCCGCGGCCATCGGGCAACATGTGGCACACTTACGCCAAAGCGGAGATTGGGCCACTCGGGAGCGCGCCCGCCTCGAGGTCGAGATAGAAACGCTGCTCAGCGAGGCGTTGTTGGCCCGTTTTCGCTCCGGTCTTTCTCCACAGCAGTATGAGCAGATGGTAGAAAAAGTCTTCCATCGCCAGTTTTCCCCCTGGGAGGCGGTCAAATTGTTGCTCAACGGGAGAGAAAAATGAGCATCATCTATGGTCAGCGTGTTCGTCTAAGAGCCGTCGAGCGCCGGGATGTGGAAAAGTTTTATGAGTGGGTCAACGATCCCGAAGTGACGCGCGGCCTCTCGATGTATTTGCCACTGTCCACCCTGGATGAGGAGCGTTGGTTTGAGCGTATGTCGCAACGCGAGCAGGCCGAAAAGCCGTTGGCGATTGAGGTGCGCCAGGACAGTGGCTGGAAACTCATCGGAAATTGTTCTGTTTTCAACATTGATTGGGTGGCACATTCGGGGGAACTGGGCATCATGATCGGCGATAAGGCCTATTGGAATCAGGGCTACGGGACAGAAGTAATGCTCCTTTTGCAGCGTCACTGCTTCGAGACTCTGAACCTGAATCGCGTTTATTTGCACGTGTATGCTGATAATGTGCGCGCTCAGCGCGCCTACGAAAAAGCCGGCTTCGTGCTGGAAGGCCGCCTGCGAGAGGCGGTATTCAAACATGGAAATTATATGGACGTCCTGCTCATGAGCGTTCTGCGCTCTGAATGGGACGCCCAAAAACTGGAGGCTTGATGGTTCATCATACGCATCACGATTTGAAAGTTTACGGCGAGATCAAACTTTATGCGGGCAGCGGTTCACCCGAACTGGCTCAAAAGGTGGCCGATTATTTGGGGCAATCCTTAAGCGGGCGGGATGTCATTGAATTTCCCAACGAGAACTTATTCGTCAAATTGCACGGTAGCGCGCGCGGCCAGGACGTGTACGTGATCCAGCATACCGCTTCACCTGTGCACCGTAATTTGATGGAATTGCTAATCATGATTCAGACTCTGCGGCTGGATTCGGCGGCGCGCATCACGGCGGTGGTGCCCTATCTGTGCTATGGACGCTCAGATAAGAAAGATCAGCCGCGCGTCCCGATCACCGCTCGCCTGGTAGCCGATATGATCGAGATCGCCGGGGCGGATCGCTACATTACGCTCGATCCCCACGCCGGACAAATTCAAGGCTTTTTCTCCATCCCCGGCGATGTGCTCACCGCTTCTCACATGCTGGTTGACTACTTGCGCGAGCACGTCTGCCCAACCATGCACAAACCGGTGGTGGTAGCCGCCGACCTGGGCTTTGCCAAAAAGGCCCGTAACTTCGCCGCCGCCCTCGATCTGCCCATTGCCTTCATCGAAAAGCGACGCATCGCCAACGAGGCCCGCGCCGAAGCCCTGACCCTGATCGGCGAGGTGGAAGATCGCGACGTGATCATCGTAGATGACGAGGTGGATACCGGCGGTTCTATTTCTCAGGCCGTACAGGTGACCAAAGCCAACGGGGCGCGCAACGTCTATCTCTCCTTCGTGCACCCCATCCTTTCGGCCAATGCTGCCGAGCGCCTGGCGGCTCTGCCCATCACCCATATCTTCACCACCGATACCGTACCGATCCCGCCCGAAAAGCGCCAACACCTGGAAGGACGTCTCACCGTGCTCTCTGTGGCTACCTTGATTGGCGAAGTAATCCGCCGCGCCCATGAAGGTCGTTCAGTAGGCGAAATGTTCAACGAATAACCCTGGCAGCCATGCCCGAGCTCCCTGAAGTTGAGACCATCGCTCGCCGGCTGGAGCCACAGCTACGTGGCCAAATCATTCGCCAGGCCGAAGTGTTCTGGCCGCGCACTCTGGCCCTTCCTGACCTGATCACCTTTAAAAATCGTATTCGCGACCAGGCCATCCAACGGCTCAGCCGGCGAGGCAAGTTCCTGCTGTTGCACCTTTCGACCGACACCCTGCTCATCCACCTGCGAATGAGCGGCGATTTGTTGCTCAAAGAGGGTAAAATTCAACCAGAAAAGCACGATCGGCTGATTTTGACCCTTGCCTCGCCGCACGGCCCACAAACAACGGCTCTCGTCTTCACCGATCCGCGCAAATTTGGGCGCGTTTGGCTCACAGCCGATCCCCAACAAATCCTGGGGAGCCTGGGGCCCGAGCCTTTCGATCCTGCCTTCACCGTCGAATGGCTCAGCGCCGCCCTGGCCAGCAAACAACGACAAATCAAACCCCTCCTCCTCGATCAAACCTTCATCGCTGGCCTGGGAAACATCTACACCGATGAAGCCCTGCACCTGGCAGGCATTCATCCCCTGACGTCCTCCCATCGCATCCCTGCCCAGCGCGCTGCCGCCCTATGGTCTGCCATTCGCACCGTGCTTCAGGAGGGCATCCGTCGCAACGGCGCCAGCATTGATTGGGTCTATCGCGGCGGCGAATTTCAAAATCACTTTCGCGTCTATGGTCGCACCGGCGAGGCCTGCCCCACTTGTGGAGCGACCATCCAGCGCATCCTTATCGGTCAACGCAGCAGTCATTTTTGCCCGGTCTGTCAACCCAGGGAGTAAGCCTATGGAACCGAACAGCCTGATCATGATTGCCGTAGCCATTTTGAGCATGTTTTTTGGCTATTTCTTTGGCCTGTTTGAAGGACGCGGCCAGGGATACAAAAAACGCAAGCAAGAGGAAGAAGCCGAAAAAGCAACCCCCTCCGAAGCCGAAACCTTGCCCCCTCCCGCCCCGCCGCCCCCCTCCCAACCGCTCCCCAAGCCTGAGCCCAGCCTGTTACGTCTGAGCCAGGATTCCAGCGGTCAATTGCGGCTGGAACTGGACAATGTCGCAGTCAACACCGCCGCCCTGAGCGGGCCTGAACGCCGCCGATTGATCGAACTGCTCAACCTGATGCGCCCCTGGCTGGAGACCGCCCGCCCAGCAGCAACTCCGCGCCC
>DAOUAN010000098.1:0-3634 GCA_034433385.1 Anaerolineales bacterium
GAAAGAACCTTCGCTTGGCTGGCAAAGCGCCGTAGCGTGGCTACCCGTTGGTGCAAGAAACCCGAAAATTGGCTTGCTTTTGTTCATATGGCTTGTGCCGAAATCGTTCTCGGATTAATTTCCGGATAGATACTAAGACGCCACGTTCAGCTGGTCTATTACGTTCAGCAACGTTTCGCTGGGCGGAATATCGGCCATGGAATAACCATAGTGCACATAGCGCACATTGCCATTTTTATCCACGATACACACCAGCGGCATGCGTCCCAGTTTGAAGTAATTGACCTCCTGCCGATAAAGGCGGGCGACAGTGTGTTGCGGATCGGGCAGGCCGATATAGGGAATAGACTGTTCGGCCCAATAGCGGATAAATTGCTCCGCCGTATCGGGGCCAATGGCCAGAATCTCCGCGCCGCGGGCCACAAAAGCGGCATAATCATCGCGCATGCGCGCCAACTGCGCGCGACAGAAAGGTCACTTGAAGCCACGTAAAAAGGCCAGCACCACCGGTTTCGCGCCGCGAAAACTGGAAAGGCGCACCGCGCGGCCATGTACATCGGTCAACTCAAAATCTGGGGCGAGGTCGCCAGGGGCAATCAAATCAGGTTTTGTCATGGATGAGCTCCTTCGCTTTCTGCCAGATGTGGTCAAACATAGCGACAGTCAATCTGCCAGTTTGGGTATTTTGCCGGCTGGGATGATAGGAAGCCAGAAGCCAGTGTTCAGTGTTCAGTGTGCAGTGTTCAGTTTTCAGGGAGCGGTCTGTGGTCGGCTGTCCGCCGTCTGGGATGCGGTAGAGGGCGCCGTGGGCGAAGGTCAGCGCGGCGGGCGCGCCAAGCAGCGACTTGAGCGCCTCGAAGGCGATCCGCCCCAGGGCGACGAAGACCTGCGGGCGCAGAAGTTCGATTTCGGCCCGCAGATAGGGCAGGCAATTGCGAATCTCGTCAGGCGTGGGCTTGTTTCCGGGCGGGGCGCAGCGGCAGACGGCGGTGATGTAGATGCCGCGCAGGGTCAGGCCATCGTCACGGGAGGTCGCCTCGGCCTGGCTGGCGAAGCCGGCGCGGTAGAGCGCCGGGTAAAGGAAATCGCCCGAAGCGTCGCCGGTGAACATGCGTCCGGTGCGGTTCGAGCCGTGCGCGCCGGGGGCAAGACCCACCACCAGGACCCGCGCCGTCGGGTCGCCAAAGCCGGGGACGGGCCTGCCCCAGTAGTCCCAGTCGCGATAGGCGCGACGCTTCTCGCGGGCCACCCGCTCACGCCATTCCACCAGGCGCGGACAGCGGCGGCAGGTAATGATTGCTTGATTGAGGGTTTCCAGGGTCATCCTTTGATTCTAATTGACCTCTTGTAATTCGCCAAATTATGACTAAACTGGTAGTATAACCTTGTTGGAGGAACCATGAGACCCTTTCGCAAAAACGTTGCTTTTGCCTTCGATGGCGGCGGATTGCGCGGCATCATCACCGCCCGCGCCCTGACCATGGTTGAAGAAGCCCTGGGGCAGCCGCTGCACGACGTGGTCGGTCTCACCACCGGCACATCCACCGGCTCCATCCTGGCCGCGGCCCTGGCGACTGGCCTGAGCGCCAAACAAATTCTGGAGTTATACGTTAGCCTTGGGCCAGAAATTTTCAAAAAAAATCTGCGCAGCACCCTCTGGCCGCTGATGACTTATCGCTACCCGCGCCAACCCTTACAACAGGCATTGGAAAAACACCTGGGCAACCTGCGCATGGGAGATTTGTGGCAACGCGAAAAGCCGAAAGACCTGGTCATCACCACCTTCGACCTGGTAGAAAACCACACTCGCTTCATCAAACCCTGGAAGTTGGATTACAAAGAATGGCGCGTGGTAGATGCCGTGCTGGCTTCCGCCGCCGCCCCAACGTACTTCCCCGTAAGTCAACGGGCGCTACACCGATGGCGGAGTAGGCTCTTACAACAATCCCTGCTACCTGGCCGCCTACGAAATCCAGTTTTGCCTGGGCTGGAAGCTGGAAGAAACAACCCTGATTAGCCTGGGCACCGGCCGGGCCATGGAAAACATCAAACCCGGCGAGGCCGAACACTTCCGCCCGCTGCAATGGCTCCCATCCCTCATTGATGCCTTCGGGCGCTCCGCCGATGACCAGCAAGTTCACCTGGTCGAGACCTTCTTCAAGGGGCTGGATTTTCGCCGTTTTCAGGTCAACATGCCGCAAGCCATCCCCCTCGACGACCCCTCCCAAACCGAAGCCATGCTGGCCTACGGCGAGCAATTAGGCAAAATGATCCTGAACGATCAGCTGGATAGCAGCATGGGCATTCGGCCCACCCACGCCTTCCCCCGCGCCGTCAAATCAAAACGACCAAAACAATAGATTGCCCAGCCAATCGCGGAATCAACTCCCCCAGGTTTTTACGGCAACCCGGGGGATTCTTTTTGCGCTTCGCCGCGGGGACCTCAGGCGGAATCCTGCCCGAGGAGCCATTCTCGCGTCTCGCGGAAGAGTCCTGCCAGCGCCGATTCATCCACCGCTCCACCCCCCTGAGCCAGGGTAGCATCTCCACCGCCGCGCAAGCGCAGCGGAGCCAGGTGCTTGTGGAGAATCTGACGAGCGTCCAGGCCAGTATCGTCGGCACAGGCACAGACAAGGGAGAGCTTCTCGCCATCGTGAGCCGCCAGCAGGGCCACCAGGCCGGGGAAACGGCTGAGGTGACTGGCCAAGAGTCGCAACTCGCCCACCGGCCGCTGGCGAAACGTGGCCGTGACCAGTCGCCGCGCCCCCACCTGAAGGGCCGAATCGGCCAGTTGGGCGGCCTCACCCGCCAGCAGTCCGGCACGCAGCGTTTCGAGTTCGCTTTGAGCGGCTTTGAGCTGATCCAGTTTGCGGCTCAGGACGAGGGGAATCGCCTCCCATCCCGTTTCCAGCAAGGCCGCAGCCTCTGCGCTCACTCTTTGCAGCATCCGCAGATGCTCCAGCGCCTGCCAGCCGGCGACGAAGTGCAGGCGCAGTTTGTGGTTGATGCGCTCGGTGCGGACGATTTTGAGCAGGCCGATGCTGCCGGTGGCCGGGCAGTGCGTCCCGCCGCAGGGGGTGTAATCGTAGCCTTCGATCTCCACGATGCGAATCTGCCCGCTGACTTTGGGCTTCTTGCGCAGCGGCAGCGCGGCGACCCCGGCCTCGTCCACGAAATAAGTCTTGACCAGACGGTTCTCGAAGATGACGCGATTGACCTCGTCCTCGGCGCGGCGCAGGGTCTCGGCCGGAACGTCCTCGACGGCCAGGTCAACGGTGGAGGGGGTGTAGCCGTTGATGTTGGTCGAGACCGATTCCAGGTCAAAGAGGCGCAACAGGACGGCGCTGAGCAGGTGCTGGCCGGTATGGTGCTGCATGGCGCGCCAGCGGCGGTCCGCATCCACGCGGGCGGGATAGGCGCCGGGGGGCAGTTCCCGGTCGAGGACGTGGACGATGCGGCCGTCGTCCTCTTTGTACACGTCCAGCACGGCTGCTTCGCCGATGAAACCGGTGTCGTGTTCCTGTCCGCCGCCGGTGGGGTAGAAAGCGGTGGCGCGCAACAGGGCGCCAAAACGCCCGCCGGGGAGGGGGAAGGTCTCGGTCACCTCGGCGGGGAAGTTGAGGAGGAGGGGGTG